>DASTPO010000027.1:0-2323 GCA_035762225.1 Candidatus Angelobacter sp. | reverse complement strand
GGCGGCGCCACCGACGATCCTGAAGGCGCAGTCGTACTGCAGGAGGTGATGGAGGCGGCCGGTGACGATCCGGACGTCATCATCCTGAACCTGCCGCCGTGGTCGGCGCTGGAAATCAATGCCTTGCAGCGCGCCTCGACGATCATTTTGCAGAAGTCGCTCAAGGAAGGCTTTGGCCTGACCGTGACGGAAGGCCTTTGGAAATCAAAGCCTATTGTGGCCAGCGCGGTGGGCGGCATCCCAACGCAGATCATTCACAAGCTCACCGGCGTGCTGGTGCATTCCGTGGAAGGATGCGCTTACCAGATCCGGTACTTGCTCACGCATCCGGAGTTTGCGGCGCAGGTGGGAAAGAACGGCCACGAGCATGTGAAAGAAAATTTCCTGATTACCGCGAACCTGAAGCGCTGGCTTCTGTTGTTCCAGATCCTTCTGGGAATGGCCAAGCCCAACACGGCAATCTGATCATTTCATCCAGCCCGGCCCAATGGCTGGCCACTGTGCCGTACTTTTAGGCGCCCCATTTCCGGCGGGCAACGGAGTATCATGCTTGAAGGCGGAACATCGCCTCGCGTCCTTTGTATTCGGCCTTCAGGGCACTTTTGGAGGTTATCGATGCGCAAATCAGCTGTTCTTCTCATCTTCCTCGCTTTAGCCATCGCAATCGCAGCCACCATCTCCTGCGGCGGGTCCATGTCAATGACCAACCCGCAGCGCTTTGTACAAAGCGTTACGGTAACTCCGTCCGCGGCTGATGCCGCAAAGTCTCCTTCCGGAATGGTGCAGTTCATGGCCACTGGAAATTTCAATATGGCGCCCATGACCGCGCCCATATCGGTGCAGTGGTCCATCGGGATGCCGGGTAACCCGCAGATGCCCACCGGCGTGAGCATTGATATGAACGGGGTAGCCCAGTGCTCCGGCTTCATAGGCACAGTGCCCATCACCGCCGATTTCGCCGGGAACCCTGACGTCCACGGCACAGCAGTGCAGGTCTTCGGCACCGCGCAGCTCACCTGCCCGTAAGCAGGGGCTGCGCTAGCTCAGGAGTTTGTCCGGCGTAATCGGCAGCTCGCGGATGCGCTTTCCGGTGGCGTGGTAGATTGCGTTCGCCACCGCTGCCGCCACTCCGGTCACGGTAATCTCACCTGTGCCGCGCGCACCGATTGAAGGATCGATATACGGGTCAGGCTTGTCAATGAAGTTTACGTCGATGGAATGGATGTCCGCATTCACCGGCACCGCGTAATCCGCCAGATTGCTGTTCACGATCCCGCCGTCGCGATGGTCGTACACAGTATGCTCCATCAGCGCCATGCCGATTCCCATGATGATCCCGCTGTATCCCTGGCTCTCAGCGGTCTTGCGATTGATGACTTTGCCAATGTCAAACGCGCTGACCACGCGTGACACAGTTACCCTGGCGATTTCCGGATCAACTTTTACCTCAACAAATTGCGCTCCCCAGGATTGGAACGCATATTTCTCGCGCTCCTTACCGGGGGCCATGAAGCTCTCGCCTTCCACCGCGGCCTGGTTCTTTGCCGCCAGCACTTGGCCGTACCCAATGCCTGAATCGGGGCCGGAGCCTTTCAGGAAGACCCTGCCATTGGCCGCCGTGACTTCATCTTCCTTCTTGCCGTGCAGCGGCGATTTCTCGTCGCTGATGGCCGCCTGCACAATCTTCTTGAGCGCCTCAGCTGCCGCCTGCTTCACCGCCGGTAAGACGCTGGCGGTGGTCATGGACCCGCCGGAGACCGGCGCCGGCGGCATCAGGCTGTCGCCCAGTTCAGGGCGAATCTTTTCCACCGGAATGCCGGTCGCGTCCGCGACTACCTGGGTCATGGTGGTGTAGGTTCCGCCGCCCATGTCCTGTGTGGCGCTGATCACCTGCGCGGAGCCATCCTGAAGAATGCGCACCTTGGCCGCGCCGGGAGTGCGCATGCCCGGATACGTCGCCGTAGCCATGCCCCAACCGACCAGGAATTTCCCGTCGCGCATGGAGCCTGGCTTGGGATTGCGTTTGGCCCAGCCGAACTTATCTCCCGCGACCTGGTAACACTCCTTCAGGTATTTGCTCGACCAGGGAAGGTTGGAGTGTTCGTTTTTATCGGCATGGTTGATGATGCGCAGCTGGACCGGGTCCATGTTCAGCTTGTAAGCCAGCTCGTCCATGGCCGATTCCAGCGCGAACAGTCCGGGATTCTCTCCCGGAGCGCGCATCGGCGTGGGCGTGGCAATGTTCAGGCGCACCGCGTGGTGCTCCACTCCGTTGTTGGGGCAGCTGTAAAGGAAGCGCGTGGTCGCGCCGCACGACTCCACA
>DASTPO010000026.1:0-9819 GCA_035762225.1 Candidatus Angelobacter sp. | reverse complement strand
GTGGTTCCACCTTCACTGCTGCGTCATCAGAATGAAATGGCGCAAGGCAGCTTCGGATCCACCGTGCAGATATCCAACGGCAGCGGCCTGACCACCACGTCAGTGGTCAACGACTTCAACTGGACCCAGCCGGCCGGCAGCCAGGGCCGCCTCTACATCAACACGCAGGTGGAAGACAATGATTTTCAGGGCGGGCATGCGTTCAATATCCGGCACGGCAACATTGCCTACCGCAGCCCCAATGTTGATGTAAGCGTTCTGGATAACGTCGTCAGCCTTACCAACAATAGCGGCCAGCGTTATCTGAATCCGCTGGCTTATTCTGACTCGGTGGAGCTGCGCGGCGCCGAGCTGACGTTCCGCCAGGGCGACAACCAATACATGTTTTTTGGGGGATCAACGATCCCGTTTTATTTCCTGACCCTGGGCGCCACGCGCGATGTGGGCGGGTTTTCCTTTTCGCGCAAACAGTCGCAGAAGTTGAACCTGTTTGCCACCACCAGCTACATCAGTTCGCCGGCTGATTTCTTTGATCCGACCAGCGGACGCACAGATGACTGGATGCAGACCGCAGGCTTCGGTTATCAGCCCAGCAATAGATGGACGGTGCAGGGAACAGCTGGCGCGAGCTCACACGGCGGCATGGGTCGCGGTGAGATCGACTACGCCAGCCATAACCTCACCTTCTTTGCCGCCGGCGGATCATCTTCGATCATGTTCCCGCTGAACCGCATACAGTCGCTCTTTTCCGGCACTTCGTCGGCCAGGGTAGGCATTACTCTGAACACCAGCGACCGGTATACCGAATCCATTTATTATCAGCACACCATCACGCAGGCATTCGGCAATCTGGTCCACGCCGGCAGCTCGGACTATCTTTCACCGGCATTCTTCTGGCGCGTCGATCCCAGAGACGACCTCAATTTCAGCTACACGTTCAGCCGCAACGACGGTGGATTTGCCAACCAGACCGCCACCGGCAACCGCTTTGATACCACCTGGCGGCGGCAACTGACTCCACGGCTGTCCAACGCGGCGCAATTTACCGTGGGCTCCGTACAGGACCCGTTGCAGCTCAACTCAGAAGATGAATTCATGCTGCGCGACTCGCTCTCTTTTCCCATCAAGTACGGCAGCATGTCGGCGGGCTTTGAGCATGACCGCCGCAATCCTTCTCTTGTGCAGAAGCTGGGTTCGGAACTCCAACTGCTCTCTCCCGACTTGCAGACTCTGTACCTGCAAGATCCGGTTTCGTTCGTGGAGTCCAACAACCTGCCGCCGGAAGTGAAGGCGCTGTTGCAGTCGCAAGTCCCCATCAGCACCTCGGTCTCGGCTTCGGCCCAGTTGCGCTTCGGAAAAAAGCTGTCGGTCAATCCGAATTTCTCGTTTGCGCACGCCTCCACGGGGCTTTCTTCCGCCTGGACGCCGTTTGTCGGCTACTCGCTGCTGTACAGCATCAAGCCATCATTCGAATTCAACTCCGGCCTCACCAACGTATGGGTGCTGGGGAGCAACGCCAACACGGTGCAGCGCACCACGCTGATGTATTTTGGCTTCAACAAACGGTTCAGCGCCATGCCCGGATCGCTGGCGCCAACGCGCCACGCCGGACGCATTGTGGAAGGCCGCGTATTTCGCGATAACAACGTGAATGGCGCTTACAACGCCGGCGAACAAGGCCTGGTGGGCATGCGGGTTTCGCTCGATGACGGCCAGGTGGTGGAGACCGACGAGCAGGGACGCTACAAATTCAGCGACGTTACCCAGGGCGAGCACAGCGTGTCGCTCAGCCTGACACAGTTCTCCGCGCCCGTAAGGATGACAACGAAAAACCTGGTGCAGGTGGACCTGATCCGTCAACGCATCAGCGTAGTGAATTTCGGCGTCGTGGATTTTGCCCGCATCACTGGCAGCGTGTTCAACGATATGAAGTTTGACGGCCAGCGCCAGCCCGACGCGAAGGGCCTGGCCAACGTCCATCTGATTCTGGATGACGGCAAACGCCGCCGAACCATCATTGCCGAAGATACCGGTGATTATGAAATCGACGAAGTGATCCCCGGCGATTACATGCTGAGCGTCGATCCGGGAACCCTGCCGGCAAATTACACCCTGGCGCAAGACACGTTTACAGTCCATGTAGCGCCGGTCACCACGGCGGTGCAGAACGTTCCAGCGCGTGCGATGCGGTCAATCGCCGGGCGCGTGTTTGTAAAGGTGCTGGCTGATTCCCCTGCGCCACCCGCGGATTCCGGCAAGTTGAAGATCAACGGCATGCCTGCCGGGTCAGTCACCGCGCAGCGCGGAGGGCAGGCAGGCGGCAGGTTCAACCAGGGTGGACGCGGTCAGGCGCAGGGCGCCAGCGGCAGGGCGATTTCGGGCGAATACAATCTGGTGCCTCTGGGCGGTGTGCAGATCACCGCAGGGCATGGAGTGGTTAAGACTGATGCGCTGGGGAACTTCCTGCTCCGCGATCTGCCTGCCGGCGATCTTGTGGTAACGCTGGTCCCGCTCAAAGATTTACCGCCAGGCATGAAGGTCCCCGCGGGACAGGTAAAGATGCCGGCCGAGCCGATTCAGGTTCAGGGAGCGAGCATTGTGATCAGCAATCCGGACCTGACGCCGTATCTGGTGGAAGCGCCGCCGCAGTAAACCAGGCTACTTCAAAACAACTGTCGTTACCTGCACAGACTCTCGAGTCGGGTTTGACCCATTGGCGTCAATCACCATTTTCCTTGTCTCTTCAGAGACAGAATAATTGTCTGCAGCTGGAGACAGATTGTAAGTAACCGCCGCGTCATCGCGATCATGGCGCTCCCGGTGGTGAGGTGGCTGCACGGCCGGCACAAGGATGACGTTGATGTGAAGCTGCGCCTGGGCTGATTCGGAATGCGGGCGGCCGTCGTGCGCCGACGCAGTGCGGCAGAACAGGGTTAGGGCAAATGCGGCGCTCAGCAATGGGATCAGGGTCCGCATGCGGGGGAGGGTACAAATGTCCATGCGCATAGGCGTGTCATCCTTTCAGACACACTGGATATCGGCTCTTTCAACGGTCCAATTAACCGCTTTACCTGGGTACTGAGGTCGTGGTCGCGACGTGGCCCGATAGAGACTGCCCGGAACAGGCACCGATCTTACAGAAAATCGATTCTTCCGTCATCCCAGGCGCACTTTTTCCAGCCAGTGCGCAATGTTCACGTTCCAGCCCAGAGTGGAAGAGATGGCTTCTTTCAGCTGCGCGGATGCCTGAGACTCGCCATGGACCAGAAAAGTATTTTTCGGCGGCTTTTTAAAGGTCTTCAGCCAGTGCAGAAGTTCAGCCGTGTCGGCGTGATCGCTGAACTGCTCCAGCGCCGCCACCTGCGCCCGGATGGGCACTTCCTGGGAAAAGATCCTTACCGATTTAGCGCCGCTCTTGATGATTTCACCGCGCGTGCCCGGGGCCTGGAATCCGATGAATAGCACCTGGTTTCGCGGATCGGCCAGGCGCAGCATCAGGTGATGGAGAATCCGCCCGCCGGTCACCATCCCGCTGGACGACACGATGATGCAGGGATAACGGACGTCATTGATCTTCCTGGAATCTTCCTGTTTGGGGGCGAAATGGAAGCCTTCCCAGTTCAGCGGCGAACCGTACTTCTGGACCAGGGCGCGAGCCTCGTCGTTGAACTCGGCGGCGTACTTCATGAATATCTCCACGGCCTTGATGGCCATGGGACTGTCGGCAAAAACCGGGATGCGCGGAATCTGATTGGACTCCATCAGCTCCTTGATCAGGAAGAGAAACTTCTGCGTGCGCTCAACGGCGAATGCCGGGACCACGATGGAGCCGCCACGATGCACCGCGTCATTGATGATCCGGGCAAGATGCGGGCGCACGTCATCATGCGGGTGCTCGCGGTTGCCGTAGGTTGATTCCATCACCAGCAGCTCGGCGTCTTCTTTTTCGTCAGGCCCCGTGCGCACCACGCGTCCGGGAGCGCCGTGCTGCAAGGGGACGCGCCCGATATCTCCAGTGAAGAGCAGCTTGCGTGTCACGCCGTTGAGCTCCAGAAAAACCTCGACCATCGAGGAGCCAAGAATGTGGCCGGCATGAGCGAAGCGGAAGGAGATCTCCGGCCCCAGCCGGCGCACGGTGGCGAAAGGCACAGCCTCAAATAACTTCAGGCAGTCCTCTGCTTCCTGCAAGGTGTAAAGCGGCAACGCCGGATGATGCTTGGACGAACGTTTCTTGTTGTGGAAGCGGGCTTCTTCCTCCTGCAAATGGCCTGAATCCGGCAGGATCACAGAGCAGAGGTCTATGGTGGGCTGGGTGGCGTAGATTGGGCCATGAAAGCCGCCTTTCACCAGCCGGGGAATCCAACCGCAATGGTCGAGGTGAGCGTGCGTGAGAATGACGGCATCGATCTCATGCGCCGGCACCGGGGTGTCCTGCCAGTTGCGCTCCCGCCACTCTTTAGGCCCCTGAAACAGGCCGCAGTCTATGAGCACCTGCATGCCCTGGGTGCCTGAAGCGCTGTCGCGGGTGTTGATCAGGTGTTTGGATCCGGTCACAGTCCCGGCAGCGCCCAGAAATTGTATGTAGGCCAATGTCGTTCCTTGGAATGCAGTTTAGTAAAGCTCTCATTTCACAGGAAGCAGAGCCCGGAGCGCAATGCTTAAGAAGAATGCCCGGGGAAAAGCGGCTCAGATGCCAGAGTTGAGCGAGTGCGTAGGTCGAATGGCCAATTGGGAAATTGTCCGGCAGGACGAGGCAACTATGGAGAATAGCTCCCATCAACATCGAAAGGACGGTACGGAAACTTCCGGGTGTTTTGCCCGGTTGAATGTTTTCTTAGGAAGTAGTCGATCGCCATGAGGTCGAGAAGCTGAACGATTAATTGGCCAGAATAAATGCTGCGTTCGGAAACCTCGACCGTTCTCCCAACGTATACGTCTAGTGGATGAGGTTGCAAAGATGTTCATTTCCGGACAGCGCGTTGCGTTAGCGAACACCTCAAACCCTGGTTTTTCCATACTAGATAATTAGTTAGCTTTGTATTTTCATATGTTTAGATGGTCACAACACTTCGGCACAAAAAATGCCAATTCCTTACGTGGCCCAGCTACCTATGTAAGGGAGCGAACAAAGCGCCAGACCCAGATCAAGATTTAGCGTTGCGGCTGAAGGAGTTTCGGGTATGCGTGAAGTCAGGAAAGCAGGATTTGCCCTTTGCCTGGGATTGACCCTGTTTGTATTAACCGGCTTTGGCTCCAAGCGCTCCGCAGTCCCGCTCCGCGGCGGCGAAGATGACATTGCCCGCCATATTGCTGTGCTGAAATCAGGCAAGCCGCAGCAAAGGGCCGCAGCGGCCTATTGGCTGGGACAGCAACGCTCCGCAGCGGCTGGGGCTGTGGCTCCACTGCTGGATCTTCTTGGGGACGCCACTGAAGTTGACGCCACCCAATACCGGCAGCGCCGCCTGGATAAGATGACTTTGGGCGAGGAAGTCGCTGCCGCCCTGGTCAATATTGGATATCCTTCCATTGAGCCGCTGATTCGCGTATTGAAGACCTCTCCGCAATCGGAAGCCCGCAAGAACGCGGCCTGGGCGCTGGGGGCGCTCCACGATACCGGCGCAACCAGCAATCAAATCTGATTTTTTGCCCTGTCCGTCAGGATCGCCTTGATCGCGCCTGCTTTTGGGACGTGTGGTGACTCTCGCGTGTTATATTCCAGCCGCCACTCTGCCCGGGCGAATCCCATGGTGGCTTTGCGATAGGAATGAGAAAATGGAGGGAGATTTGGGATCGGATAGTCTGGTGGTTGGCTGATTTTGAAAGTTTCCAATTACCGGAATGCTCAATCACCCAATTAACCAAACCTGGCGCCATCTTTCTCCGTCAGGAAGCGTCTTAACCGTACTACCCAAGGAAAACATGATTCAGCTGAGGAATGTCGAAAAAACCATCAAGAGCCCTGCGGGAACGGTGTGGCTGCTGCGGCGCATCAACATCAACATCAAGGAAGGCGAATTCGTAACCATTATGGGACCTTCCGGGGCGGGGAAGACGACCCTGTTGAGCATTGTGGGGATGCTGGATGACGGCTGGGCCGGCGAGTATGTGTTTGCCGAGCAGGCAGTGCACAAACTGGACCGGAAGAAGCGCGCGGAACTGAATCGCCGCTACGTTGGCTTTGTGTTCCAGAGCTATCACCTGCTGGACAACCTGACGGTGCAGGAGAATATCGATGTCCCTCTTTCCTACCGGGACATTCCGCGGGCGCAAAGAGCGTCAATGGTGGCCGACATTCTGGACCGCTTCCAGATCGTAGGCAAGAAGGACCTCTATCCCAACCAGCTCTCCGGCGGTCAGCAGCAGCTGGTGGGCGTGGCGCGCGCCGTGGCGGGAAATCCCAAACTGATTCTGGCCGACGAACCCACCGGCAATCTTCACTCCGGACAAGCCCGGGAAATCATGGAGCTGTTCCGCAAACTGAATGAACAGGGAACAACCATTATTCAGGTGACGCACTCGGAAGCGAACGCGGCATTTGGCAACCGAATCATCCAGCTCAAAGATGGCTGGATCGCCGACGATTCCGCCGCCGTGCCGGGCAGCGCGACGGCATAGTACGGTCGGTGATGGAAGGCCGGAGCGGCGAAGATCAATCAACGGAGAGCGATCCCAGGTGTCAACCAAAGCACAGGAATTTGTAAGCACGGCGGCCACCCGGTCGGAACCGGTGCGAATCCTTATTGCAGACGATCAGGCCGACGTTCGCGAAGCGCTGCGTCTGTTGCTGAAAGGCGAAGGCTACACGACTGAGACGGTGAACAGTCCGCACGCGGCTTTGGAGGCGGTGCAGACCAACGAATTTGATGTCCTGTTGATGGACCTGAACTATCAGCGTGATACCACGTCAGGCCAGGAAGGGATTGATCTGCTCTCTCGCGTGCAGTCGGCAGACAGCAAGCTGCCGGTGATTGTGATGACGGCGTGGGGCAGCGTGGAGCTGGCTGTTGAGGCGATGCGGCGCGGTGCGCGTGATTTTATCCAGAAGCCATGGGACAACCACAGGCTGCTGACGATTATCCGCACGCAGGTTGACCTGTACCGCATCATGCGCCGGGCGGAACGCCTGGAAGCGGAAAACAGCCTGCTTCGCGCGCAGAATCGTCCGGTGTTTATTGCCGAATCCAAAGCCATGGAGCCGCTGCTGACGTTGTTGAGCCGCATTGGGCCCAGCGATGCCAACGTCCTGATTACCGGCGAACATGGAACGGGTAAAGAAGTAGTGGCGCAAACCTTGCATGCGCTTTCGTCACGCAGCGGGCGGCCGATGATTACCGTGAACACCGGCGGCCTTCCGGAAGGCACATTCGAAAGCGAGCTGTTTGGCCACGTAAAAGGCGCGTTTACTGACGCTCGCGCCGATCGGGTCGGGCGCTTTGAACTCGCCGACCGCGGCACGCTTTTTCTGGATGAGATTGCCAACGTCCCCTTAAAGCAGCAAGCCAAGCTGCTGCGCGTTCTGGAGACCGGAGAGATGGAGCGCGTGGGTTCGTCCAAGACGCACAAAGTCGATGTGCGCGTGATTTCCGCTACCAATGCTGACCTGAAGCTGGAGAGCGCGGAAGGCCGCTTTCGCTCGGATTTGCTTTTTCGGCTGAACACGGTTGAGCTGCCCATTCCGCCGCTGCGTGACCGCAAAGAAGACATCCCGCTGCTGGCCGCGCATTTTCTGAAGATGTATGCGCAGCGCTATCGCAAGCCGGTCAAGGGACTGGATGCGGCGGCACTGCAGAAGATGCTGGACCATCCCTGGCCAGGCAACGTGCGCGAGCTTGACCACGCGACGGAACGCGCGGTGCTGATGAGCGTCGGGGAGCAGATACTGCCCAGCGATCTGGGCCTGGAAAGCGAGAAGCCGGGCGGCGGCAAGATTGAAGATATGAGTCTGGAGGACGTGGAATCGTTGCTAATTAAAAAAGCGCTGGCCCGGCACTCGGGTAATATCAGCCATGCTGCAGATGCGCTCGGCCTGAGCCGGAGCGCTCTTTATCGCCGCATGCAAAAGTATGGTTTCTGATCCGCGCGACCAAATCGCACTCATCCCCACCAGCAAGGCCCCGCCAAGACGGATCAGGCTGAATTTTGATACCCGCATTCTTCTCATGACGCTCATGATCAGCCTGCCCGGCGCGATCGTGGCGGAAATCTTCCTCTGGGTCGGCAATCACTCCATCGAGCTCAAATGGACGGTCACGCTCTTTATCGCGCTTGCCTGGATGATCGGCAGTTCCATGCTGCACTCGCAGGTGATCAGGCCCATGCAGACGCTGTCGAACATGGTGGCGGCCATCCGGGAAGAAGATTTTTCCTTCCGCCTGCGCGGCGGCGGCCGGGAAGACTCGCTCGCTGACCTGATTTACGAGATCAACGCGCTGGCCATGCGCTTGCAGGAGCAGAAAATCAGCGCGCTGGAGGCCACGGCGCTGCTCAAAAAAGTCATGATGGAGATCGACGTCGCGGTCTTCACCTTTGACCAGCAACATCGCCTCCGCATCGTCAACCGGGCAGGCGAACAATTAATGGGACGCATCGGCCCGCGCATGCTGGGGCTCACCGCCGATGAACTTGGCCTGCAAGAATTTCTGCAGGCACCCGGGCCCCAGACCGTGCAGATGACATTTCCCGGCAAACACGGACGCTGGGCCATCAGCCACACCGCTTTCCGTGAAAACGGCGTACCGCACGAGCTGCTCATCATCTCCGACCTCAGCCGCGCTCTGCGCGAAGAAGAGCGCCAGGCATGGCAGCGTCTGATCCGTGTGCTCGGTCATGAGCTCAACAACTCGCTGGCGCCGATCAAATCGATTGCCGGCACCCTGGTCTCGCTCACCACGCGCTCCGCCCTTCCGGAAGATGTTGCCCAGGACATGCATCAGGGCCTGCGCGTGATCGAAAACCGGGTTGAGTCTCTCAACCGATTCATGCAGGCGTACACGCGTCTGGCGCGCATGCCCGCGCCCACGCGCAGCCGGCTCGACGTCGGCACCCTGGTCCAGCGCGCCGCGTCGCTGGAGCGTCGCCAACCGGTGCACACCATTTCCGGCCCGGAAATCGCCATTGAGGCCGACCCTGACCAGATCGAGCAGGTACTGATCAACCTCATCCGCAACGCCGTTGACGCCTCGGTCGATCCCGCCGTCAAGCATCCCGGCCCGGTGGAAGTTGGCTGGCGCACCAATGCGCGCAGCGTGGAAATCTTTATTCGCGACCAGGGGCCCGGCCTGCTCAACAGCGACAATCATTTTGTTCCGTTCTTCACCACCAAGCATGGAGGCAGCGGCATAGGACTGATCCTGAGCCGACAGATCGCTGAAGCCCACGGCGGCGTTTTGCAGCTGGCCAACCGCACGGATCGCACCGGCTGCGAAGCTGTGCTCGCGTTGCCGATGACGTACGACAGCGGGTTACTAATCTAGCGGGGACAAGAATCTGATCGCGAAGGGCGCGGAGATTATCCCGCTGCTCGCTTTCAAACGTTCTTTCCCGCCGCGCCGGCCCGCTTCCACAGCGCCGCCGCGTTCATCCGCTTGCACACTGCCTCAAACTCCTTGCGAGGCCCCTTCCAGCGCAGATCATCCACCGTATCAAACACCGGCACATCCAGCCGCAGAGTCGCCAGCGTGCGAAACAGCAGAGCGTCATCCCAGGCGCCGAACAAACTCTCACACAGCGGGCGCGCCCTGCGGATCGCCGGGTCCCATTGACGCCAGTCCTTCGGAATGTCCTCCAGTCGCGGATAACGTGACAATACCGCTGCCGCAG
>DASTPO010000025.1:0-4751 GCA_035762225.1 Candidatus Angelobacter sp. | reverse complement strand
GGAGCAATCTGCAAACCTCCCATCCCTTCAGCCTCAGCCTGCCCATTCGTGACTCGCCGCACCTGGTTTCGAGCCTGGCGGGAGCAGGGAAGACAGCGGACTTAACCGGAGCGGTCAAGCTGGTTGGCGGGAACGTGGAATGCACCTCCTGCCATAACCCCCATGAGCAGGGAATTGATCCGCAGGTACCGGCATTCCTGGTGATGAAGGCGGGAGGAGGCCAGCTTTGCCTTGCCTGCCACGATCCCAACCGCATCACTGCCAATCAGAACAATCCTTTGGCGCAGTGGCAAACCAGCATTCATGCCACCGCCCCAAATTCCGTTGCCGGACAGCCTTCGAGTGGCTCATACAACACGGTCGCGCAAAGCGCCTGTTCCTCCTGCCATGCGCAACATAACGGCGCAGCATCGGCAAGGTTGCTGCACGGTTCGAACGAACAGGATTGCGTGAGTTGCCATAGCAATGTCGCCAACGTCGCTCCGTCCGCACCGAATGTCTTTGTAGAGTTTGCCAAGGCGGGCGCCTTGCCGGGAACGGCGCATCCTTTCCCCAACGCGAGCAACCCGCATGACGCCAATGAGGCTGCGGTTCTCAATCAGAATCGCCATGCCACCTGCGCGGATTGCCATAATTCACACGCGGCAAAGCAGGTGGCAAGCTTCGCGGCGCCACCGGGCATCCGGGCATCACAGAACATGGTGGTGGGCGTGAGCGCACTTGACAGCACTACGGTGCTCAATCCCGCGATGAACCAGTATGAAAACTGCCTGCGTTGCCACGCGACGAGTTCAGGCAAGGTCGCCAATGCAATCTTTGGTTATCAGCCAAACCGGATGAACCTGAGCGGGGACCCGCTCAATGTGGTGTTGCAGCTTAACCCAGCCACCTATCCGCCTTCATCGCATCCCGTGATGCATCCGCGCAACAGTCCTTTCTCTCAACCCAGTCTGCTGGGTAACATGCTGCAGATTGACGGCGTGACGCAGGGCCGGCAGATGGGATCACAGATCATGTGCACGGATTGCCATAACAGTGACGATAATCGTGAGTTCGGCGGGGCAGGCGCCAACGGCCCGCACGGCTCATCGTACGCACATCTGCTGGAGCGCCGCTATGAATTCAGCCAGGCGCCGGCTCCGGGGCAATTCATTACGAACCTGTTTCAACCGCCGGACCTCAGCGCCAAGGGGCAATACGCGCTGTGCGCGAAATGCCACAACTTATCCAGCATTTTGAGTGACGCCAGCTTCAACCAGCACTCCCGCCATATCAATGACGGCTTTTCATGCTCCGCGTGCCACAGCGCGCACGGCACCGGAGGACAGTCAGGATGGGAACGCCTTGTCAGCTTTGATCTGAACGTCGTGGCCCCGTCTGTCTCCGGAGGCGCGGCCGTTCCCATCAGCTATAACCGAGCTACACAAACGTGCACGCTGACATGTCACGGGCACGTGCACTAGAAGATTGCTCGGCGCATAAACCCGCGAACTAGACCATATGGCTTGGCAGTCAGCCTTTAGCTTATGATTTTGCCTGCATGTATGAAAAAGATTTCATCTGATATTCATTGGACTGATTGTGGTGGTTTCGTAGCCGTGCTCTCGCTTACCGTTCTTTTTGGCATTGACAGCCGAGCTGCGCGAGAGGACAATCTCGACGCGAGCTGAGTGGACCGAAGTCGGGTCGTATGCGTGCATGCGGCTTCAAGACCTTTGGGGAAAGGGCGTGTTTCACAAATGATCTCCCGTCGCTCTGCGCTGTATTGGCTGGGGGTGTCGGCTGGCGCAGCCGGTTCTCTCAATACGTTTTCCGCATTTGCAAAAACCACGCGCTCCGAAAATGGGACGCGCGTGATCGCGCTGGAGAGCTTTAGCATCAGCGATGCGGGTGAAATGGAGCATCTACGCTCTTACATGAGTGACACGTTGCTCCCCTGCATGGATAAGGTGCGCGGCACCCCCAGAATGTGCCTTGAGGCCATTGTTGCGCCGCATACTCCACAAACGCTTTTGCTCACGATGTATTCAAGTTTCAACGAGATGCTCGAGGAGCGCGCCCGCATTGCATCTGATCCGCGCGTTCGCCGCGCCTGGGCAGGAATCGAGTCGGCGCAGGTGCTCGACGATGTTCGCTCTCAGGTGTTGATCGTCAACGAGGATTCAGTGCGATTCCCGGTGGAGTCGGCGTCCGTCAAGTCGGGCTTATTTGAAGTTCGAACCTGGCATGCCCCAGCCTGGCGTGGGGGACCGGCGGCTGAAGTAAGTTCCGTTCTCAGGCGGCTTGGCGTTGATCCGATCGTGGCGGGCGCTACGGTTGCCGGTGAGCACCTGCCTCGATTTACTTACGTGGTCCCGTTTGAGAGCCTGGCTGCTCGCCAGAAGGCGTGGGACAGGCTGGATGGTGACGCGCAATGGATGAAGATGCAGCGAGAGTCGATCACCAGGTTTGGATCCGGCGCGAGGACGACCGCCAAGGCGATTTATAAACTTGCTCCCTGGTCGCCGTTGGCTTAGGCGGAGGAAATTTAGATGAGCTGGGTTTTCAAGATTTTCCCCTCAATTGGCGTCGCCAGGATCGGCAACTGCCCCGATGATTCGCCTTCCGGTTTCTACGTTGGACCGGAGATCCCGGGCTCCGTGATTGTTCCCACGAATGGCTACAAGGACGCGCAGGGGCGTGTGCGCCACCAGGCCGCCCGTTTCCGGATTTACGGCTGGGAAAACGGCGTGTTTATGGGCGAGATTACCTCATCGGTGGCCAACATCACATGGACGGTTGAACTCGCGAACACGAAGGCAGCATTCAACGCGTTCGCCGGTATCGGTCATACAGGCCCACTCCGCAACGCATCGGTTACAGATCGCAGCTCGCTGGCGATTACACCCGGGCCGCGAACGATTACCGGTCCCAACGGAAAAGCCCTCTTTGACACCGGTCAGTTCATGGGAACGCCGGTGCCGCTGGGAGAGATCCAGACCGACGCGAGCGGCCGGCTTCTGGTACTCGGAGGATTCGGTGCTTCCAGTTCGCCCACGAACGCGCCGCTCGTAACCTTTGCCAACAATGACGGCTGGCACGACGACGTTTCCGACGGTCCGGTAACCGCGACGGTCACGCTCCACGGCAACCAACCACCGGTTCAGGCGAGTGGCGCATGGGTGATCTGCCCGCCGCCGCGTTTCGCGCCGCCGATCGGCCACATCATTAGTCTTTACGACGCGCTGTTGCAGACCGCGGTCGATCGCCTGGGTTTCCAGGTGCCGGCGACTCCGTCGTTCACCAAAGATGTCTACCCCATCATCAAGAAGGCCATCGACTATCAGTGGGTTACTACCAAAATCGGCAATAACCATAACCCACTCCCCGCGGTGATTCCGCCACCTGCCACCGCCGACCAGCGAAACGCCGTGTTTAATGCGTTGCGCGACCCGGCCATTACGCCTACGGTAGATACTCCGCATCTCATGCCGGCCATCTGGACGGATTCTTTCCGCGACGTCTTCGGCATCAGAGGTCACGGATCTCCCAATACCGGCCACTGGGCGAACCATGCGCTGACTCCGACGCAGTACAACGCGATGAAAAACTGGGCAGCCGGGAATTTCATCAATGACTGGGTTGGGCCTCCGCCGCTAGCTACGAACATCACTCCTGACGGCCTTACTCGTGCAGCTCTGGAAAACTGCAGTGGCGGTCCGTTTTTCCCGGGCATCGAAACCAGCTTCTTTACGCGAGACGTCTACCCGTACGTCGAGCCCTTCCGGCTCGATGGGAGTCAACTGAAAGCGGGCGATCTTAGCAAGCAGCAGGCTATACCCTGGCAAGCCGATTTCTTCGATTGCGTGTTCCAATCACCTTTATCCTGGTGGCCGGCGGCACACCCCGACAACGTCTTCACCGCAGGCTCCAACAACTACGTGACATGGGATCGAGGCATGAACAGCTTCCAGGATATGGTGAATTTCTGGAGCGGCCTGGGATTCATGGTCCAGAGTGGCGATGTGGTCATCGAAACCGAGCGAACGCTGTAACTTTTGCCGGCAATTGGCGCGAATTCGTTCGATGTTGTAGTGGCCGGCGGCGGTCCCGCAGGTGCGGTGGCGGCGCTCGATCTTAGCCGCCGCGGCTTCCGCGTTGCGTTGATCGAACAATCCGCCTACGAGAATCCTCGCGTGGGCGAGACACTGCCACCACAGATACGACAGCCTTTGATGGAGCTCGGAGTCTGGGAGCGTTTTCTCTCGTCCGAGCGGCTGGAATCTTACGGGATTCGCTCTGCGTGGGAGACGCAAGCCGCGCGCCATCACGATTTCCTTAACAATCCTTACGGCTGCGGCTGGCATGTCGATCGCGCCCGCTTTGATGCCATGCTGGCAGGCGCTGCCGCCGATGCAGGGGCGGAGTTGCTCCTCTCCGCCCATGTGAAATCCAGCACCGTGAGGGACGGTCAATGCCAGCTCGACGTTGTTCATGACAACAAGAATGTCACCTTCTCCGGCCGCATGCTGGTAGACGCCACGGGACGCAAGGCCCTGCTCGCCAGCCGGCTGGGAGCGCAGGCCGAAGTGGCGGACCGGCTGATCGGGGCTGTTGCGTTTTGCAAGCTGTCTGCACCGGCGCAGTGGGCTTTGATCGAAGCCGTTGAACAGGGGTGGTGGTACTCCGCGCCGATCCCCGAAGGTCGTATGGTCTTTGCCTACATGACAGATTCTGACTTATGGAATGTCGATATCTGGCATGAGCTGATG
>DASTPO010000024.1:0-2503 GCA_035762225.1 Candidatus Angelobacter sp. | reverse complement strand
GTGCCATTGGTGCTGACGCCGCAGACTCCAGCGGCGGTCCGGGCGGAGCCAGCGCCGGATGGAATTGCGCTACATTGGGACCAGGCAGAGCCGCAGAAAAAAGAATCTCGCCTCAAAACGCAATACGCCTACCGCATCATGCGCAAGCTCGAAGGCGCCACTGATGCCGTGCTGGTCAAACAGTTGCCCGCCAGTGGCGAGCCCGCGACTTTCGTGGATGCCGGAATTGATTGGGAAAAGACCTACCAGTACTGGGTTGTTCCAGTCACGCTATGGCAGGATGGCAGCCGCAAAGGCGAAGTGGAAGGAGACGACTCACCGGTGACCACGGTGCTGGCCCATGACGCCTTCCCGCCGGCAACGCCTTCAGGAATCCAGGCGGTATACTCCGCCGTGCCGCAGCAGTCTTTTATCGATCTTACGTGGACGCCCAACACCGAGCCGGACCTCGCGGGCTACAACGTGTATCGCCACACCTCCGACGGGTCGCCGGCAAAGATCAATTCCGATCTGATCAAGACACCGCGCTTTGCCGATCCGGACATCAAGGTGGGAATGAAATATTTTTATTCCGTGTCGGCGGTCGATCTGCGCGGAAATGAGAGCGGCAAGTCGGAAGAAACATCAGAGACGGTGCCAAAAGAATAGTTCGCAAGCGAACAGATCTTACGCCTGCAGATCTTACGCCTGCGGGTCTTACGCTTGCGGATCTTGGGCGTGCGGATCTTCTCCGCCTTCCTTGTCAGCAGTGACCTTCACGGCGATCAGCACTTTGTCATCGTCATTCATACTGGCCGTGGAATAGGCAGATACCTCTGCCAGCACGGCATCTAGCACGCCCTGCGCGCCGCGTTCACGGTGGCGCCGCACACAATCTGTAAGCCGGCGAAGCCCGTATTCATGCTTTTGCTCGTCAGCAATGTGAGGAATGCCGTCTGTGGTGCAGACCAGCAGATCGTCTTTTTCCAGTTTGATGGTGCCGCGGCCGTAGTCTGCCTGGGGAAACAGGCCGATGACGGTGCCGCCCTCTTCCAGCATCTTCACCTCGCCACTTTTGCCTTTCACCAGGATCGGCGGCACGTGGCCGGCATTTACGTATTGCAGCACGTTGCGGCGGGTATCGATCAAACCCAGAAAAACTCCCAGATGTTTGCCTGAGCGGGTATAGGTGTAGAGCATTTCGTTCAGGGAAAAGGCCAGAACTTCCAGCGAGTGCAAATGCATTACCAGAGCGCGCAGCGTGGCCTGGAGATTGGCCATGATCAACGCTGAAGTAACGCCTTTGCCCTCCACCTCAGCGCTTACCAGTAATAATGACTGCGGGCCAAGGTTGATAAAGTCATAGTAGTCGGCGGCGACATCGAAACAAAAATCGCTGAGCACCGCGATGTCATAGCCGGGCACCACCGGCGGCGCTTCCGGCAGGAGACGATGCAGAATGCTGCGCGCCAGCGACAGCTCTCGTTCGATCCGCTGTTTCTCCAGGGTATCGCGATGCATCTGCGCGTTTTCCAGCGCCATGGCCATGTGGCCGGAAAGCCGGGTCAAAAAACCGATGTCTTCAGGCGTAAATCTGCCGTTCTGCGCGTTCAGCAGCTGCAAAACCCCCACGATCTCGCCAGAGTGGTGGCGAATGGGAATGCTCAACAGCGACTTGGTGCGGTAGTTCAGCCTTTGATCGAAGCTGGGATCAAAAAAATCAAGGGAGTACGCGTCCTCTGTGTTAACCAGTTCTCCGGAGACAGCGACGCGTCCGGCTACGCCCTTACCGAAGGGGATGCGTAGTTCCTGGTGGTCCAGCCCGGATGCGGCGATTGACCAGATCTCTTTGCGTTTCTGGTCGACCAGAAAAACAGTGCCGCGCTCTGCCTTGACCTCAGTCCGCGCAATTTTCAGGATTAACTCCAGCAGCTCCGCCAGGTCGAGCGTGGAGTTCAACAGGCGAGTAGCTTCAAACAGCAGCGATAGCTGGTTGATGTGCTTATCTTTTTCCTGGGTAGCCAGCACGTTGTTGAGCTTTGCCGAGCTCATCTCAGAATAGAGCCGCCACCACAGAAGCAGGTCTTCCGCCACCTCGCCAGTGGTGTAGATGGTAAGTACGCCCGCGAGCTGGCCCGCGGCTAGCAGAGGGTAGCCGGAGATGTGGCTCAGTCCGGTGGCGCGGGCAAACTCCTGGTCATCCCCGCCAAAGGTGGAGAGGACTATATTTTCGATGGTGGTTTTATTGTGGGCAATCTTACCCACCGCGCCGGCGCCTGCAGCGGCATAGTCCAGCCGATGGGTCGCCTTGAGGCCCTCCGCGTGCGTAAGGTAACAGGACCCGGAAGAGCTGTCCCAGAGCCAGAGTTCGGCGCGGGCCGCTTCAAAGTCGCTGACCAGCATCTCCAGCACGCGCGCGGTTATATCTTCTCCGGCACGGCTCAGCGCGGCCACGGCGGTGGCAAACGCGTTTACATAATCCCTGCCCTGTGTTTTTGTCTTCACCACAGCTAAGCCGTCCATC
>DASTPO010000023.1:0-2975 GCA_035762225.1 Candidatus Angelobacter sp. | reverse complement strand
GTCCAGCTTGTCGATGGCGTCATTCGCCTTGAGATAGAGCGTCTTGTCCTTGAAGAGCTGCCCAATCGTGCCCTGGCCATTGTTGACGTCATTCAAAAGGCCCTGCACCTGGTTCAGGATACCGTTGATCTTGTTAATCATCGCTGGATCATAGATCACCTGGCCGAGCGTACCTTTACCGCCCTGGATCTGAGCGAGGATGTCATTGGCATGCCCGAGAAGGACGTCGATATTTTGCAGGGTACCTTGACTGCTGCGAATCACGTCGGCATAGCCGGGGGTGTTGCCGGCCTTTAACTCGTCGCCGTCTTTCACCTGCGGGCCGGTTGCTCCAACCTTGGTAATAATATCGATAAAAGATTCGCCTAAAACGCCGGCAGTCTGGACCGTAGCCGTGGAACCCTTCTCACCGCTCACGATAAATTCCCGATACTTCTGGTTGACTTTCATCACCACTTGCACGGGAGCGGTCGGGCGTCCGCGGACGACATGCACAGCAGTGACATTGCCGATGGGTACACCCGAAAAATCCACAGGTTGGCCCTGCCGGATTCCTTCCGCATTGTCGAAGTAAGAAACCAGTGTGATTTTGCTGGAGAAAAGGCCGCTGGTGCCGCTGATAAGAAAGACCAGGATGGCCAGGGTCACAGACGCGACAATAACAGTTATTCCGACGCGAAGTTCAGACCACCTGAGTTGCTTTTGGCTTGGCAATTGAGTGTCTTGGTACTACAGGCAAAATCATAGCAGATAGAGTTGTAAGTCCAGAGAAATAGACAGTTTTCGGTAACAAAAGAGGTTCCAGCAGCGCCGGTCAGGGGTGCGGCTGCCGTCGCCACCTTAGACAATGACCGCGCTCCGCCAGGTCCGGGAAAACAGCGCTGCCAGCAAGTAAGCGGCAGCAGCGCACAATAAGGTGACGGTCAGGCCAAAGTGAATCGCGATCACCATGGCCATCACCGAGCCCATCACGCTGGCGGCGGCATTGAGGGCCCAGGCCCATTCCACGGTTTTTACCAGTCGAAGGCCGGTGGGAAACGGCATACCCATCAGGAAGCCCAGAGGCGCCAGCACCAGACCGCTCAGCAATAGCTTGACGAAAAAAGGCAGGCCGATGGCTATGGAGAGGAGCCACGGAAGCAGGAGAACGTTGATGACGATCAGGGCGACAATCAAACCCAGCAAGGGAAGAATCCGGCCGCCGCTGGTGATCCGGCGGCGCGCGGCCACGCTTCCCACTCCACTTGAAAGCAGCAACAGGAAGACGACGACCGTCAGCGCATACGTGGGATGCCCGAGAAAGAGCACAAAGCGCTGGATCAGCGAAATCTCCACCAGAATGTAGCCGAAGCCGACGGCAATGAAGTACAGCAGCGCGACCATGCCGGTCCGGTGAGCGTGCTCTTCGCGGTGCAGGGCCAGCGGCAGGATCAAGAAAGCCAGAACCGCCAGCGCTGAAATGATCAGAAGCATTCCCAGCACCACCACGCCGAGATTGATGCGCCAGTCCATACCGTGGCCCGTTCCGGCCAGAATATTTTGGATCACGTATCTGGTCTTCAGGGTAAAGAAGAAAAACGGCGCACTGTCACTTACGGGTGACACGTTGTAGGCATAACTCTGGGCGAAGCGCACAGGGTCATTGGATTCGATGAGATCGTGGAAAGCCCTGGCAGCCGGCGGCAAGGCCGCGACAGGTACGGGCGCCACCGCGAAATCTACCGTCGGCACGGAGCACTGGACGTTTGGCCCACATGCATTCAAATCAAGCGAGCCCGAGGGAGGGTTGAGCCAGACCAGGTTCGGATTGACGCGCACGTGATTGGCTACCGCCGCATATTCGGCTGGGGTAAACGGCGATTTTTTGGCCAGCACCAGCACCGGGCGGCCGTCTTCATCAAGATTGCCGTCAGCGATGATGACAAAGTGCTCTTTTGGATTGGCGACGCCGATCTGGTGCAGCGCTTCAATCGCCTGCGAAACCACGCGCAGCGCCTCGCGCGGCTGCCTGAATTCCCAGCGGGTGATGGCGATCATGCCGTCGGGCTTGAGATGGTCAAAGTATTCGCGAAAAGCCTCAACCGTATAAAGATTGTTTTCGCTCAGCGCAAAAGCGCCCGCGGCGGTGGAGGCCCAGGTATCCACCAGAGTCATCTGCACCACGTCATACTTTTCGCGGGAGCTGCGGATGTAGGATCGACCGTCCTGGACGTGAATGTGGACCTGAGGCAGGTCATAGAGATGGAAGGAATAATCGGCATAGCGGCCGCGCATCACGTTGTTGACGATGATCGGATTGATCTCAATGCCGGTAACGCTGGGACTGCCGTTGGCCACGGCGCGCATCACATCCACGCCTCCGCCAGGCCCGATGATGGCAAACTCACCTTTCGGGCGCAGCACATTGGCCACCGACGGCGCGGCTGCCATGAGACTCTTCTTCCAGTTAAAGCCCGGCTTAGCGGGCAGGCCTGTATGGGTTGGCGTGGGCGCGCCATCCTGGTCCCAGTGCGCCGGGTCGACGTTCATGATGGCCGTGGTAGCGTCCGCGTCGATGACGACGTAGCGACCGCCTAGTTGCGTGTTCACCTCAATGCGGGAGATCGCGTTCCAGCGCGCGTACTCCACCCACTTGGGATCGCGATAGGCGCCTTTGGCGTAGATCACGTCCACCAGCTTGCCGGAATAGTTGGCCGCCGCCAGGACGACGAAGACCGCTGCCAGCGCGTATCCGATCTTGCGCAAGCGATTGTCAGCCGCCCACAACGCGCCCGCCACCGCCATGGACGCGGAGGCCAGCAGGAGAGCATTGGGCGCGCCAACGAGATTCAACATCGGAACCACTGCCAGACAGGCGGTGGCGCCTCCGGCAAGGTCAGCGCCGTAAAGATGGGAGATCGCGTCAGTGGAGCGGGCAAACAGGACGGAGAAAAGCAGGCCGGTGAGGAAAAACGGGACGGCTGCAGCCAGGTAGA
>DASTPO010000022.1:0-4494 GCA_035762225.1 Candidatus Angelobacter sp. | reverse complement strand
CTTGCCGAGCGCCGTGGCGTATTCCGCGCGCAGGGTGTCCAGGTTGCGCTTGCGCTCTTCTTCCTCTTTGCGCTTGCTCTCTATCTGCTGCCTGATGTCCACGATCCGCGCGCCTAAGGCCGTCGCCGTCTGTGTGATCGACTCAAATTCAAAGGCAATCTGGCCACGCTTGCCGCCAAAGCCTTCGATATCCAGCTGCGCCGCGGAAGCTTCCCGATCCAGCCGCTGTGCTTCCCGCTCCAGCGCGGTCATGTGTTCTTCTGCCTGGATGATCTGGTTGCGCACCTGCGAGGCCGAAGCCATCACTTCCATCACGTTTTGCCGCCGCGCTTCCTGCTGCCTCTCCAGATCGGAGAGCGATGTGGAAGCATCCTGGGCAAACTGCTGCTGCGTCTGCGCCTCATGCTGGGCCAGCGCAACCTCTGAGGCCGCCGATTCGGCAAACCGGCGGTTCTCCTGCACTTCCCGCACCAGGGATAAGAGCTGCTCCTGGGCGCGATCCAGTTCCACGTGAGCTGCCGCTGAACGAGCTTCCAGTTCAGCGCAACGCTCCTGATTGGCCGCCCGGCGGGAAACTGCGCGCTCGGTCTCTACCGCCAGCGCGTTCATAGCCTGACTGTTGTGCGCAATCTCGCTTTCAATGGCATAGCCGCGCTGGGTGCGGTCGGCGTGCTCCACATCTTTCAGGCTCACTGATTCTGCGTGCGAGCGGATCTCCTCCCCAACGGCTTCCAGCGAGCCATGCAGCGCGTTCTCATCGCGGCCCATCTGGGCAAACTTGCTGGCCAGCACCACGCGCAGCTTCTCTTTCATCTCGTCGCGCAGGCGGGCGTAGCGCTCAGCCTTGGCGGCCTGGCGCTTCAGCGAGTTCATCTGCTTGGTAACTTCGTCAAAAATGTCGTTGATGCGGGCCAGGTTCAACCGCGACTGCTCAAGGCGGGCTTCCGCCAGCCGCTTTTTGGTCTTGAACTTGGTGATGCCCGCCGCTTCTTCAATGATGGCGCGGCGGTCATAGGGCTTGCTGCTCAGGATCTGGCCGATCCTTCCCTGCTCAATGATGGCGTACGACTCCGGTCCCAGGCCGGTGCCCATGAAGATGTCCTGTATGTCGCGCAGGCGGCATAGCTTGCCGTTGAGCAGGTATTCGCTCTCGCCGGTGCGGAATAACCGACGCGTGACCATGATCTCGCCTTTGGCAAAGACCGTGGATTTGAACTTGCGTCGACGGATCTTAAGAACCACCGCGCCAGTGGCGTTCTGGGCTGCCTGAGCGTCGCCTTCTGCAGCAGGCTGATCGGCTGAGTGTGGCTCCGCGGTCGCTGTTTCTGATTCTGGGGACGCTGCCTCTACGGCGGTCTCGGCTTCCGCTTCGCCTTCAGCGGCTGGACCTTCAGCGGTCTCGCCTTCTGCGGCTTCCATGCCTTCTTTCCAGTCGAGCGGGCCGGGCTGCACCTCGGCTGTATGCGCCTCAGTGGCATCAGCGGCGGCGGCGCGGTAGGAAGCCTCGTCCCAGTCATCCTCGGACGGCATGTCGTCCTGAATATCGATTTCCGGTTCGGCGCCAACCTCGCCGTCATAGGCCGTGGGATCAATCAGCGTAAGCGAAACCTCAGCCATCCCGGTTGGCTTGCGCTCGCGCGTGCCGGCAAAGATCACATCTTCCATGCGGACGCCGCGCAGGCTCTTGGCGGATTGCTCGCCCAGCACCCAGGAAATGGCGTCAGAAATATTGGACTTCCCGCACCCGTTGGGCCCTACAACCGCAGCGATGCCCTCACCCGGAAACTTGAGTTCCGTGCGATCACAGAAGGACTTGAAACCGAGGATTTGCAGCTTCTTAAGTTTAAGCAACTTCCTACTCCTTCAGGATTGGCCAATCGTCGCACGACTGTGGCTGGCAGGCGCGACTTTTTCGCTTCGGGTATATCGGCTGGAGTAGCTAACCCGCGTTCCAGTTAATGTACCCAGAGAGTTACCGGGGGTCAAGAGCAAAGCCCACAATATGTTGTGGATAAGTGCCCCTGACCACAGGATGTCGCACCGCTTGTGCAGCTATTGGCCAAAACACTCCTGTGAGGTCGTGTTATGAGGACGGGAAGAATCGCGGAGAGCTATATGGAATGTAGCGCGAATGGTGCAACGAAGCAAGTATGGCTAAGGCACGAATTGGTACACCAGAGTGCAAGGGGCTAAAGGATTAAGGCGCATCGGCGGAATCGAGAAAGCAAGGCTCACCGCGGAGGCGCGGAGACGCGGAGGAAAATCAGGAGAGGGATCAAGCGGATGCTCTCAATCCGACAATAAAAGTTCGAATGTGACCTTTTCCGATTAGCAGGTCGGGTTGTCGGGAGATACGCCGAACATCCCAAGTCATACGGAACTCATGATTCGGGGGGTGGGCTAAAACGATCTGGCCCGTATCCTACTTTTTCGAGCTCTGATTTTACTAGCGCTTTAACTGATGAAGGCGCACTAGGCATCAACAGTAGCGCAGATCTCAATGTATTCGCTTGGCCAGGAGGGAAATAGTACACCGGTGTTTTCTTGCCTTCTTCCTTGCCTCTCAGAGGCACCAGCAGCCCTGCCTCCCGTAATTCGCGTAGGACTGATCCGAGAGGACCCTTTTGAAGCGCATCATAATGCGTTCGAGTCAAATGAGCCCGTCTTATCGTTTTGGCGAGCTCCTGGGCAGGCAAGGAAAGCCGATCTAACGCACTCACTTTGTCAAATACAGCTGCTGGCCCGTCCTTTCGATTCAATGCTTTCAACTGACCTTCAACCGTGTCTTGGAGCTTCTCTATTGCCTTGTCAATTTTTTCGGACAGCTCTGTAACCTTAGGGTCCCCTGCTTTGTTTGGCTCTTTGTCAGACAAACCTAGATCAGAACGCATCTCAGTCGCCAATCCAGACGCGATCTCGCTCGCTGCGGTCGATGAGCCAACTTGCTCTCTGGGAGTATTTCCAGAAACCGATCCGAGCATCGTATCCCAAGCTGCTTTAATCAGACCGGAAGTATCGCTGGAAAGTCGCTCGACGGCCGATTCGATTTTTTGTAAAGACTTGATGGTTTGATCGCTAACTTTTTCTGACCTGTTGTTTTACAAGAACGGCGAAAACCGTAGCCACGACCGAAAGGACGATACTTACTACGCTTGAAATCAAGCTTACCCAGAGCGCAACTTTATCTACTTCTGTCATTCGCTTTCCTTACTTTCTACTCTCCAAGCTTCTCAAAGAACCTGATGATGCTCTCAATCCCACGATAAAAGTTCGGGATATGGAACTTTTCGTTGGGCGCGTGCAGGTTATCGTCAGGCAGGCCAAAGCCCATCATCACGCTGGGGATTTTGAGCACGTCCTGAAAATCGGTCACGATGGGAATCGAGCCGCCGGAGCGGATAAAGACCGTATCTTTCTTGAAGACCTCATGCAGCGCCTGGGTTGCGGCCTTGATGAAAGGATTGTTCGTCCCCACCACGCAGGCCGGGCCTTTGCTGAAGACCTTGATGCTCGTATCAATGCCTTTCGGCGTCAGCTTTTTCACGAACCTGGTGTACTTTTTCAGGACGTCGTCCGGATCCTGGTTCGGCACCAACCGCATGGAAACCTTGGCAAACGCGCGCGCCGGGATCACCGTCTTGGCGCCGGGAGCGGTAAAGCCTCCGGGCATGCCATGGACCTCCAGCGTGGGCCGCGCCCAGGTGCGATAGAGCACGCTGTATCCGGGTTCGCCGGTCAGCACTTTTGAACCGACTTCGGTCTTGCGATAGTGCTCTTCATTGAACGGCAGGCGCTTCCAGGCCTTCAGTTCGTCTTTACTGGGGGCCTTCATGCCTTTATAGAACCCTGGAATCAGGATTTTGCCCTTGGAGTCTTTCAGCTTGCTGATGATCTCAATCAGGGCAAAGAACGGATTGGGCGCAGCGCCGCCGTACATGCCAGAGTGCAAATCGGTCTTGGCGCCGACGGCCTCGATTTCCGTATAAACCAGCCCGCGCAGGCCGACGCAGAGCGTGGGAAGATTCGGCGCAAACAGTTCGGTATCGCAGACCAGGGCAAAGTCAGCTTTCAGCTTGGCTTTCTGGGCGCGGATGTAAGCTGCTATCGACTCGCCGCCGACCTCTTCTTCACCCTCAAAGATGCATTTCACATTCAGCGGCAGCTTGCCGCCGTTGCCGCGCATGAGCGCTTCCAGAGCCTTGATCTCCATCCAGAGCTGGCCTTTGTCGTCCACGGCTCCGCGCGCGTAAATATTCTGGTTACGCTCGGTGGGTTCAAAGGGCGGCGTCAGCCATTCATTCAGAGGGTCTGGAGGCTGAACGTCATAATGCGCGTAGCACAGGACGGTGGGCTTTCCCGGCGCGTGCAGCCAGTCGCCATAAACCAGCGGATGCCCCTTGGTGGGGATCACATCCACATTCTCCAGCCCGATGCGGCGCATCTCGTCGGCCACGAACATGGCCGCGCGGCGAACGTCCTCTTTATGTTCCGGAG
>DASTPO010000021.1:0-4840 GCA_035762225.1 Candidatus Angelobacter sp. | reverse complement strand
AGGATTGTCCAGACGCAGGCGCAACAGGCTGCCCGCCAGCAATGACGGATGCATCTGGGGCAGCTTGTAATTCAGCCGCTCGTTGGCGCTGGCTTCTTTTCCCCACCATTGGTTGCCGAGAACAACCGCGGCAATCACGATTACGCCGGCTACGGCGAGGCCAGTGCGGCCACGCCTTGATAGCTCACGAGCCGATGCCCTGGGATCGGCAGCCGCATCCCGCGTGGCCGCTACAATGATGCCGATCAGTCCTGCCGCAAGAGCCAGTCCCAGGATAGCCAGCAGAATTCCCAGCCCCGCCTGCATAGGCTGCGAGCTGGTGGAAACAGCCGGCAGGGGAACATCCAGCTGCGCCGTGCCTTTTTGCCCTGTCACCTGCATCTGCACTTTCCAGGAGCCGCGCACCATGATCCACAGGCTCCCGGTAAAGAGCTGGGGATCGTCAACAGAGCGCTTGGCGAGATCGGGCAAGGGTGCCATTTTTGCGCCCACGCCGATCATGCGCAGCGGCAGGATCTTGATTTCGTTTACGTCATTGCTGACGCTGCGAATCTGTATCTGCGCCACGCCGGGAACCACCGCCGGCGGACGCAAAGTCACCAGCAGGTGATAGGGGCCGGCCTGACCGTCAAAATAGACATCAGGACTGTTCACGTGGGCCGAAGACGGCAGGGGCAATGTTGCCATCAGCAGAGCGAGGAGGATTATCCGCGTGGACAGATTCATCACTTCACCGTCTCACCTTTTTCAGCCAGTTGCCCCAGTAGATTCCAACGAGCATGCTCAGCACCGCGGCCACGAACGCGAGCGTCATATCCAGCCGGAATGCACCGGCGGTACGCTCCCACTGAACGAAGACGTGGTGCACGGTGGGCGACGTGGGGAGGGCGAAGTAGGGGAAATCCGTAGTGGAAAAAAATCGGTTGCGCGCGACGGGCGACATCAGAAACGTGGCAAACGGCCATTCCGCGGCGATCAGAATCGCGGTGAAGGAGACGCCGCCAAACATTGCTTGCTGCCATTTGGGCGCGTCCTGGAAGACCGGCCAGATCAGGTCAAGAAAAAATGCAGGCACGATGAGCAGCATCGGGAAGGGCAGCGGCACCATGTGCGTGATGTCCTGGTAAACCGGTCCAAGTTTAGGCTGTGCAGGGAACAGCGGAAGAAACCACATCAGGATCAGAACAAACGCAGAGTACACGCCGGTCATGATGGTCCGGGCCCAGCGATGGCCGGAGGCACGCGCCAGTCCTTCCAGCAAAAGCAGCGTGCCGATGCTGATCACCAGGTAAGAAATGCCGCTGTGCAACAAAACGCGGTTGGTGTATTCCAGCTTGAGCGTCATGCTTTGAATAACGATGAAGCCGCCGACAAAAAGCAGGATGCGCTGCAATCTGCGGCGTTCTTCGCCTTCGGACCGGTTCAGGTACGAAGCGGTCAGGATCGCCCCTCCCCACATGATGCCGGCGATGCCCAGCGCCAGGAGCACATGGGGCGGGCTGATGATCTTTACGTCCAGGCCGTAGGCTTCATGCCACCAATTATCGAACGGCGCTGAAGTCAGCATGGCGCCTCCGCCCCAGGCGGAAATGAACGCGCCCAGCGGCGCGCGGAAGCCCAGCACGTTCACCGAGTCGCGCCGAGCATCGGGGTTGCCGCCAAAGGTAGTGCTCATAATCACCCACGCTGATCCGAACGCGCCCAAAAGCGCTCCGAACTGAATCAGCAAATGGGCGGGGGTCCAAAAGCTATCGCGGCCAATGGTTTCATGCCATGAGATGTCCCAGTAAAGACCGGTGGCAATGCACACGGACGCAACCACATTGGCCCAGACGAGCCAGGGGACGCCCTGCACTCGGGACAACGCTGACGTATCGTTTAAGGGCGCTGTTGCGGATATGGTGCTCATACGCTCCCTCAGCAAACCAGAAAAGTGAATACAGGATACACTGAATGGCCATTCAGTCAGTAGCGGTGATTGACCTGCGCCACAGGCTTGTGGGCCGCCACCCTTATCCGAGAGCTTCCAGTCTGTCGGCGATCGCCATCATCTTGGTCACGCTATTCCAGTTGCGGCCTGTCCCAGAGGTGCCCAGGGCGCGCTCAACCTTGGACCAGGAAAGGTCGGAGCGGCCCTGTCCGTTGATGAAATAAATGAAGACTTCACGGCCGATAATACGCAGCTCTTCCGGCCCGGTCGGGATGGCTAGTGTCTTCTGGATCTGTTCTTTGCCGGGAGCGGCTGCAAGAAACGTAACCAGGTAATTGCTGGGATCGATGCCGTCCCGCTTGGCAAACGGATTCTTTTGAATCACCTTACGAAGTTCCGCAGCGGTGCGCAGAATCACTGCCGGCCGGAAGCCAACCTTTTTTTCGATGGCGTCCTGGATTCGTTTACACAGCTTCTCCAGGTCCTTTTCTTCGCTGCTGAAGATGACGTTGCCGCTCTGGATAAACGTCTCTACGTTCTTGAGCTTCAAGCCGAGGCAAAGCCCTTTCAGCTCTTCCATCCTGATCATATTGCGTCCGCCGAGGTTGACGCCGCGAAGCATGCAGATAATGACGGGCATAGCGCGTCCGAGTATAAAGCATGATGCGGTGCCTGGGGTTCCAAAGGCCATGCCATCGGTGGTGGTCTCAACTAATGTACTTCCCGTCCCTTGTTCTTGTAACGCACAATGGCTCGTTGGATAGAGGGAGCCTGAATGAAGATATTTGCGGGTCTGTGCCTCCTGATTGCAACACTGGCGTTCGGACAGGCGCCTAAGAAAGCAACAACCCCCGCCGCGTCGTCACCTGCCGCAAAAATCTGCGCAGATCCCTATTCGGTCCGCGAGTCCGCCGAAGGCTGGCCGGAAGCGCCCATCACCATCCTTTTTCATCGTGAAAACAGCAAAGCGCCGTGGACGCACAATCCAGCCATTCGCGTCACCGGGCTGGAGGCCACCACGCCCGGCAGCGCGCGCACTGTTGTTTGCGTGGAAGAGTCGCGGGTGGAGATGGGGCATTATGACTCGGGTGAGCCTGGATATGCTCCCTCGTGGGGCACAATTCTGGTGCGCCTCTCTGACCGCAAGGTCTATTTCATGGGTCGAAGCCTGGATGGAGAGATGCCTCCCCAGGTGAAATACAACCATGGCGCGGGCGTCGGTAGGCCTCCAACAGAAATCCTGGTGCGCTGGTTGCGGATGCTGCTGGACTCGAAGGTTGCGCGTTTCAAGGTGCGGCTCAAGTGGAAGGAATACGCTGAGGTTTCCGCCATCGCTTTCTCCGGCGACGACAGCCGGCTGGTGGTGGCGCAGGCGTCGCGCCGTCCCCTCGACGGCGCAACGCCTCCCTCGCCGATTACGGTCTTCGATCTGGCGACAGGACAACCCGTGGCCGCCATGCACGCGGATTATTCCACTGACGCGATTGCGCTCTCCAAGTCGGGCAACATGGTTGCGACAGAACGCTACGGCCAGGTAGAGATCTGGGATGTGGCTTCTGCGCAGATGACGCACAAATTGGACACGAGCAACGTCAGGTCTATGGTCTTTGGACCAGGTGACATGTTGGGCGTGGCCGGCGAGGAAAAGGCCGCGGTATGGGACGTGAGCGGAAATAAAGTTGTGCGATCGGGCACCGGTTCGATAGTGGAACTCTCTCCGGAAGGCGCGTGGCTGGTAATGGCCAAGGGTGCAAAAGGGTTTACGGTGAGCGAATTGGAATCGGGGCGAGAGCTGGGAAGCTTTCCGGCGGTCTGCGATGTGCCTTACAAATGCGTGCCCTCGCGTGACGGCAAGAAGATGATCCGGTGGGCCTTGCTCGGCGCGACGATTTATTCGAGCGGCAGTTCCAGTGGCGACTCTCTTTCATTGCCCAACCTCGGCGTCAGCACCGTCTACGCGGTTGCGCCGACCAGCGATGGCTTCCTGTTCGCCGACAGCGATGGGATCGCCGGCTTCGTATCCGGCGGTGCTTCCGGGCCGCGGGTTTTCGCCTCAGACCTGACAGGCGTCAAGGCCGCCGCTGTTTCGAATGACGGCAAACTTCTTGCGCTGGGCGACAGCAGCGGAACTGTAGAAGTGTGGGAGATAAAGTGAACTGCCTGGCTCACACTACAAATGGAATCAACCGGGCGGTATTCCGGGCATAGGCTTCATATTCAGGATAGGCCTCGCGTAATAGCTGTTCTTCGCAATAGATCCTGATGACAATCGTGAGCGTCGCCAGCAGGGCGAGGCCGGCGTTCAAGACCGACCAGTGCATGGCCGCCGCGGTCCAGATTACGATGCATGCTCCCGAATAAATCGGGTTGCGAATGTATTGATATGGACCATTGGTGACCAGTTTTCCCGGCGTTGGATTGGCGAGGAAATGGAAGCTCCGCCATCCGAAGGTAAGACGTGCCCAGAGAACCAGTAGAAGAGCCGCCAGTTGCAGACTGAGGCTGATGGGACCGGTGCCAACCAGGGCGTTTCGCACGCCCAAAGCCACAACAGCGCCTATGAGAACGCAGGTGGCGACCAGCGAGATGATCCTCAGAACCACGCAATCATTCTAAGAAAAAATACATGAAGTGTGTGGAAGATGTGATTTCCATCACAGCCGGTGGTGACGTTGCGGGCCTACGATTGCCGACCAGCGCGCTTTATGGCGGCGTACAATTGGGCTCGCCCGCCGCAAGAAGAAGGCCTTTGCAGAGCGCTAAATAACTGAACCAATGGCCTGGACGAAGATCAAGACACCGGCCGCAAAGGGTTGAGGAGGAGTCATGTCGACAGTCGCCCACTCAGAAACTGGCATTGAGCAACTTCTGCACGGAGAAAAAGAGCTTCTCCCGCCAAAATCGCTGGTC
>DASTPO010000020.1:0-3712 GCA_035762225.1 Candidatus Angelobacter sp. | reverse complement strand
CGATGCTGGACCAAACCAAAGCAGGAGAGCGTGAAGCTCACCCCAACCGTCGTCAGCACAGCGCTTTTTTTCGAGGGCTACCTCCAAGAATTCTGATCAAGTTGATTGTCGAAACCGATCGCGCAATCTCAGGAACCCAGGAATGGCTGTCACGCCTGAAGAGGGAGACGGGCCTGGTCCAACTGGCAGAGGCGTATTGTTCCAGCGTTTTCTGGTGGCGGCGGCTGGAAGGGGCGCGGCTGCTTACCGTAATGGACGCAGGCCAATCCGTGATGCCTGATTTACTGCAAGATCCGCATCCAACGGTGCGCGCACAGGCAGTGGAGTGGGCCAGCCTTCATCCGAGCCAGAAGCTGGCCGAGAAGCTCTTGCGCCTGCTGCGTGATGGCGCTGGACTATACCGGTTCGCCGTCCTGGATGGGTTGACGAGAATGGGAACCCATGCGGCCGGGGCCATGGTGGAGTTTCTATCCGGGCCGTCCGAGGAGTCGTTCGTGCTGGTGATGCGGGTGGCATCGAGCGTGGCGGGACCGGGCTTTCTGAAACCTGCGCTGACATTGAGCCAGGATCCATCAGCGCCAATCCGGGCCGGGGCGGCTGCGTTGCTGGGCGCACTAGGCGGAAGCGAGAGCGTAAATGCATTGCTGGCGTTGTTGCGCGATTCAGCTCCGGAGGTCCGCGCCGCGGCTGCACGGTCGCTGGGAAAGCTGGCACACTGGCCGGCCACGCCGCTTCTGGCGGAAAACCTGCGCGACCGTTCCTGGGAGGTGAGGCGGGAAGCGGGCCTTGCGCTACGGGCCGTGGGCAGTCCCGGCATCCTCATGCTGCGACGGCTGCTTGCTGACAAAGACCATTTTGCCGCTGACATGGCGAAGCAGGTTCTTGATATGCCGACAGGTGACAGGGAGCTACAGGAGCAATGGACATGAGCTGGGTGGAGATTGCGCATTGGGTGTTCTACCGATTCGAGTGGCTGATCCTCGCGTACTTTCTCTTTGTCAACACCATGTACCTTGTCCTGTTGATAAGCGCCTGGGCGGCGATGCTGGAACATCGGCGCGTGGTGAAAGGCGAGTTCCGATGGAAGCTGCTGGGCTCCAGCCAGATCCCACGGATCAGTGTACTGGCGCCGGCCTACAATGAAGGCGCGACGATCGCCGACAGTCTGCACGCTTTCCTGACGCTGAATTATCCAAATCTCGAGATCATCCTGGTGAATGACGGATCGAAAGATAAAACCATGGAGGTAATCAAGGATAATTTTGATCTCACTTCCATCCATCCGATCTACCAGCGACGGATTGAAACCAAGGCGGTACGAGCGCTCTACGCCTCAAGAAGATACCCAAACCTGGTGGTGCTTGATAAGGAGAACGGCGGCAAGGCCGATGCGCTGAATGCAGCGCTGAATCTTGCCACGGGGCAGCTCGTGTGCGTTGTGGATTCCGACACGCTGATTGAGGCGGATGCGCTTCTCCGCATGGTGCGCCCATTCCTGATGGGCGAGAACGTTCTAGCGGTGGGGGGAACAATTCGGGTGGCGAACGGGTCGCGGGTGGAAGGCGGGCGGGTGACCGCGCCGCGCATGCCGCGAAGTGCGCTGGCGGGATTTCAGGTGGTGGAGTACCTGCGGTCATTTTTGTTTGGCCGCCTGGGCTGGAACAAGATGGCGGGAAATCTGATCATTTCCGGCGCGTTTGGCTTGTTTCGCCGCGATTCCGTCATAGCCATTGGAGGTTATGCACACCATACCGTGGGCGAGGACATGGAAATTGTGGCGCGCTTGCGACGGCACGGTTACGAGAACAAGGACGCCAACAAAGTGATTTTTATTCCTGATCCAGTGGCCTGGACCGAGGTGCCTGAATCGCCGCGCGTATTGGCTCGGCAGCGTGACCGCTGGCATCGCGGTTTGGCCGAAGTGCTTTGGCGACATCGGCAGGTCATGTTCAATTACAAGTATGGCGGGCTCGGACTGCTGGTTTTCCCGTTCTTTGTGCTTGTGGAACTGGTGGCTCCGGTCATAGAAGCGATCGGCGTGTTGGGATGCGTTGCGGGGTGGCTGCTGGGCGCCATGAACGTGCCATTTGCCATCTGCTTCTTCCTGTTCGCTTATGGCTATGGGACCTTGCTGAGCATGTTCGTTCTGCTGATGGAAGAGTGGAGTTACCATCGCTACGACACACTTAGAGACCGACTGTTACTGCTATTGTGGGCGTCCCTGGAGAACCTCGGATACCGGCAGTTGACTGTCTGGTGGAGGTTGAAGGGGCTAGCCGGGTTCCTTAGCGGCCGAAAGACCTGGGGCCACATGGAGCGAAAAGGGTTTCAAACGCAACCTCCAACCAATGCGCGGGCAGCCGCCAAATTGAAGCCGCACATTTTTTTCCAAAAATAAAGAATCTCCTTTTCGGGGCGCCCAATCCAATCCCGCGATGACAATTATGCGCCAGATGCCGACGTGCTCGAACAACTCCTGTTGTCCGAACCACGCATACGGTCAGTCTGGCGGGTAAGAGTACATCGGTAAAGAGTCAAAGAGGATCTCCGAGAACCCACTCACCAGGCGTGAGTGGGTTTTTCTTTTGGCGAAAAGACATGAGATGAAACGAGAAGCATTGAGAGCCGGCGCACCACAAGGAGAACAAGCAAATGGCGGATAAAAGCAAAGCAGTGAATAGAAACCCAGTGCGGTTTTCACTCGACAGTTGGGCGGTGGCAATCGCACTGCTGCTGGCAGGGCTGGTCAGGCTGGGCCTGCTGAAACACGTTGGATGGTAGATGGAAGAACCGAGGAGGAATATCCATGGCGAGTTCTACAGCTGTACTCCGAGCGGAACCAATTCAATTCCCAAGGCGATTTATCGCGTTGCTGCCGGGGATGGCGCTGCTGGCAATCGTGGGGTTGGCGGGAAAGGCGCTGGAAAAAGCCATCACCACCTACACCAAAGCCCATCACCTGGTTGTTCCGAACATTGAGTATGTGTTGTGGGCGATTGTGATAGGGCTGTTGATCGCCAACACAGTGGGTGTTCCCAACTGGTTCAAGCCAGGTGTGGCGACATATGAATTCTGGCTTAAGACCGGGATTGTACTGCTGGGCGCACGATTTCTGCTGGGCGATGTGCTCAAGCTGGGGTCCGTGAGCCTGGTGCTGGTGCTGATTGAACTGGGGCTGTCAATCGGGTTCATGACGTTTCTGGGCCGGGTGTTCAAATTGAGTCCCAAGCTGACCAGCCTGCTGGCGGTGGGATCGTCCATCTGCGGCGTGTCGGCGATCATCGCGACCAAGGGGGCGATTGATGCGGATGACGAAGACGCGTCTTTCGCGATTGCCGCGATCCTGGCTTTGGGCGCTCTGGCGCTGTTTACGTTCGCGCCCATCGGGCACTGGCTGGGGATGAGCGATCACATGTATGGACTATGGGCCGGCACCGGAGTGGACAATACGGCGGAAGCGGTGGCGGCGGGCGCGATGTACTCTGACGCGGCGGCCAAGATTGCCGTCCTGGCCAAGACCACGCGCAATGCCATGATTGGCTTTGTGGTGCTGGGCTACGCGTTGTATTGGGCGGCGCGTGAAGGCCGCCAGGCAGTGGGCAGCAAGGCGACGTTCCTGTGGCAGAAATTTCCCAAGTTCGTGCTGGGCTTCCTGCTGATCTCTCTGTTGGCGAGCCTGAGCGTCTTTAACAAGGACCAGATCACCAGCCTG
>DASTPO010000019.1:0-3349 GCA_035762225.1 Candidatus Angelobacter sp. | reverse complement strand
CGCGGCCTCAGAATGCAGGAAGGCGAGGATGGAGATGTACTCAAGAGTTTCGGGCACGGTCGGCTGTCCCGCGCACTGGGGCACGGCAAAAGCCCCACCCTGGTCGGCACAGCTGAAAGGACTGTTGCCGTCGTCAGAGTTGCCTCCCGTGGTGGCCAGGATGCGGAAATTCCGCCGCGAAGGATCAGTGGGAGAACAGGTGCTGTCGGCCACCCAGTTGGCCTGGCTTCCGGTTGCCGGCGGCCCGAACTGGCGGAACGTGCCGAAACGCCCGTCGGCGGCGGTATTCAATTCGCCGGTCGCGCTCGAATCAAGTCCGTTGTCCGCGTAGAACTGATCGCTGAAATCACACGGTGGAGGGTTGAAACGGGTAAAGGTCTGGGCGGACGCGAGTGTACCCGCCATCAGCACAAAACATCCAAGAATGCTCTTTAACAAGGTCTTCACAACTCTATCCTCCTTGGGCCGCGTACTGAAGCCCCGGAATGAAAAACGTGTTTGACAACCAGCTGTCCCGAAACACTCTTCAAGACGGTTGTACCCGGCTCTGATCCGGATGGACCATCCATTCGAATGTTTCGGCGATCCAGTCAGCTTTCGCCATCCCCGGACAAGCCGACCACAGCATCAGCGGTTCATTGCCGTAGCGAATGTTGCCGATGTGTTGCGTCTTGTCTTTGTCAATCGCCGGGTCTGGATATGCAAACCCGATCGCCCTGCGGAGCTTCTCGATGTCCTCAGGTTTCGCGGTGAAGAAGGTCCAGCCTGGGCCGGCGCCGAACTTCTGCCGGTACTGCCGGATCACCTCCACCGTGTCAACCTCGGGCTGCAACGTAAACGAATACATGTGAATGTCGCGGCCAACCTGGTTGCCGAGCAGCTTCTGCACTCGCGCCAGATTGGCTGTCACCAGCGGGCAAATCTCATCGCAATGCGCGTAAAAGAAGTTGATTGTTACCGCCTTGTTCCTGATCAGGTCATCATAGAAAAGCAATTGCTTGCCTTCATGGCTGGTCACGGTCAGGTTCGGCAAATGTTGTTGCTGGATCCTGATGCGCGCCCGCTCTGACGAGGTCAGCGCCGACGGAGAAGACGCCACGCCCGCGCCCGCCGATGCGCCACCCACTACTCCCAGTGCCAGGGGCGCGACTGCGGTTAAGCTCATGAACTTTCGTCTAGAAATATCCGGCATGATCGAATGTCCCTTCCGCGCCCCGCACATTTTCTGCGCGGGGCGCCGGTTTATCGCCCGCTCATGGCACTGTTACGTTGTCGCCCGTCGGCTCCACGTGCCAGAGCGCCATCATGGCGTGGTCTTCATGCACCACGTTGTGGCAGTGGATTGGATACTTGCCCACCCAATCGCGGAAGCGGAAGAAGAGTTCCACGCGCTCGTTGGGATGCAGCTGGGTAACGTCCTTCCGGCCCCGGTCCGCAGGCACCGTTGGCGCGGAGCGGTTGCGGCTCAGGATCTGGTGCTCTTCCAGGTGAATGTGGACGGGATGTGTCCAATCGCCCGTGAGATTGGTTAGCAGCCAGTGTTCTGAGCTGTTCTGCTGCACCGTGAAACGGAAAGTGTTGCAGTCCATGAACTGGCCATTGATTGACCATTGACCGTTCAGGCGGTCGAACTTGAACGTGCGCACGATTCTGGGTGTATCCGTTGTAGTCGGCAGCGAATAGAACGTCTGCTTGCTGGGTGGCAGGCTGTGGTCGGCCACCTTCGGCCCGGTTACCTGGAACTGCAAAATCAGGTCGCCTCCACCGGCCGGCCTGATTGCCGGAACGGTATTGGCAAGAACCTGCGTGCACTCGGTGTTGACCGGCTCGTTCTGCGCGAAAAGCTGGCTATCCACCGCTACCGGTCCCTGGCCGTTGATCTGGTTCAGGCGGTTTTCCAGGTAGAGCGTCTGTCCCGCGAAGTTAGTGAAGTCAATGACGACGTCCACACGCTCAGCTGGACCAATGCGCACGCTCTGGACCTGGACTGGTGCCGGTATGAGGTTGCCGTCCGTGCCAATCAGAAAAAATGGGTTGGTGGTGGGTGAACCTGTCCCGCCCACATTCCCTGTCAGGAAAAACTCGTAGAAGCGGGATGGGCCCGGATCCAGCAAGCGGAAGCGGTAGCGCCGAGGCGAGACCTGCAGGAACGGCTGGATCACGCCGTTCACCAGGAACTTGTCGCCCAGGATGCCATCCAGGTTGAACAGGTCAAACACCAACTCGCCTGTCTGCGGATCGAAGACTTTGTCGGTGAAGGCCAAGGGGATATCAAATTGCGGGAAGCTGGGAAGCCGGAAGCCGGTGGTCTCATTGCCCGTATCAAGATTGTTGAAGAGGCAATAGAAACCAAACAGGCCTTTGTAGGTGTTCTGCGAGGTGAAATCGATTCGGTGATCGTGATACCAGAGCGTGCTCAGCGCCTCATTGATATCGCCGTTGGGCGCGTTGGTGGAATTAAAGCCGGCCAGCACGTTGGGATAGTACTGATCGCAGAAGTGTCCGGCAGGGTAGAAGTCACAGGGGTTGCCGTCACTCTCTGAGGGGTTGTGAGCGTTGTGCAGGTGAGTAGAGACAGACGCCATGCCAAACCCCGTGTTATTGGATTGCGTAATCGAGGGCAGCGAATTGATGTTGCGCGTCAACTGCGGTCTGCCGTAGAACGCCTGGTAGGTCGGTCCCGGGCTGCGCGTGCCCGTGCCATCATCAAAGCCCCAGATCGTTTGGTTGGGCAAATCCGGCGAGAAACTGGTGGTGAACTGCCTCTGATTAAATTGATAGAGCGTGCCCGGAACAACCGGGAACCTGGTGGCATCGATTTGCGGCGCCTGGAATGGAGCCGCTCTAACTTCACCTGCGCCGATGTTCGGATTTTCCGTCGGTGTGGGCGTCAATGATGAAACTGTCCTGGCGAGCGGCATGATCGGCAGTGGCTGGATAAACGCGCGCGTCTTCGGACTGGCTGCCTGGTTGCCGGGTACGCAATTCTGGTTTGTTCCGGGGCTGGTATTGTTGCCTGCGCTTGGCGGGTTGTTCGTTTTCACGTTCGATCCGGGCAGGCCTGGCGCGGGGCTTTGAGGGGATGTCTGCGCCCTGGCGCTCAAGCCATTCTTGGCCACCAGCATGCCACCCGCAGTCAGCAATCCCATCCTCAGAAGGTCGCGCCGGCTGGTTAGCCCGGCGGCGATCAACTCGCGCCGGTTTTTCGCGGCGTCACACATTTCTTTGAAGCGCCGCCTGGAGACCTTTTCTCCGAATACGTTGTAGTACATGCTGCCTCCTCTTGCGTCAGGCCGCACCGCATCTTCAGAATCAAAGGACGGTGCCGGCATTGCGATTAGGTCATCTA
>DASTPO010000018.1:0-3140 GCA_035762225.1 Candidatus Angelobacter sp. | reverse complement strand
GCCTCCCCTTCCTAAACAAGAAAGCCGGCGCCTAGCGCGCCGGCTGGATTGATTCGGCTGAAATTCTAAACTCCGATGACCTTTACCAACTCCGTCACGGAATCCGCGCTCTTCTGCAAAGCTGCCTGCTCGTCGGCCGTGAGCTTGATCTCGATGATCTGTTCCAGCCCGTTTGCACCCAGCTTGCAGGGCACCCCGACAAAGAGCCCGTTGATGCCGTATTCGCCCTGGAGGTAAACGGCACATGGCAGAATCTTTTTCTTGTCCTTGAGGATGGCTTCCACCATCTCCGTTGCAGCGGCGGAAGGCGCGTAATAGGCGCTACCGGTCTTGAGGTACTTCACGATCTCAGCCCCGCCGTCACGGGTGCGCTGCACGATGGCGTCCAGCCGGTCTTTGGGGATCAGTTCGGTAATCGGGATGCCTGCCACGGTGGAATAGCGCGCCAAGGGAACCATGGTGTCTCCATGGCCGCCCAGCACGAAAGCCGTCACGTTCTCCACGCTGACATTGAGTTCCTGCGCGATAAACGTCCGGAAACGGGCTGAATCCAGCACGCCGGCCATGCCGATCACGCGGTTGCGGGAAAACTTGCTCAGCTTGAACGCCGCCTGGGACATTGCGTCCAGCGGATTGGAGACAACGATCAGGATGCAGTTGGGTGAGTTGGCCACTACCTTGGCGATCACGTCCTGCATAATCTTGTAATTGGTATTGAGAAGATCGTCTCGGCTCATGCCCGGTTTGCGGGCGATGCCGGCGGTAATCACAACAATGTCAGAGTTCGCGGTGTCGGCATAGTCGTTGGTACCCAGGACGAAAGAATCACGCTTTTCGATGGGCATGGCCTCCAGCAGGTCCAGAGCCTTGCCCTGCGGCACACCTTCCAGCACGTCGATCAGCACCACATTGGCCAGTTCTTTAGACGCCACCCAGTGGGCTGCTGTGGCGCCAACGTTTCCTCCACCTACAATGGTTACTTTTTTACGCATTAGTATTCCTTTTCTCAGAATCTGTGGTTAAACTGCTGTCTTCTTGCGCCGGTCCACCATGTTTTCAACCATGTGGGAGGCGAATTCACTGGTCTTGACCTTGGTCGAGCCGGGCATGAGGCGCTCAAAATCGTAGGTCACGAACTTCTGCTGGATCGTGGCTTCCAGCGAGGTTTCAATCATCCGGGCCGCTTCAGGCCATCCGAGATAATCCAGCATCATCACGCCGGAGAGAATGACCGAGCCGGGATTGATGACGTCTTTGTCTGCATACTTGGGCGCGGTGCCATGCGTGGCTTCAAATACCGCATGCTGGTCGCCGACGTTGGCGCCGGGAGCTATGCCCAGCCCGCCGACCTGCGCCGCGCAGGCGTCAGAGATATAGTCGCCATTGAGGTTGGGCGTGGCCAGAATGTCGTATTCCGCGGGCCGGATAATGACTTGCTGGAAGATGGAATCGGCGATGCGGTCATTCACCATGATCCTTTTCTTCCATGCTCCGTTGCCGTGGGATTTGGCAATCGCATCGAGCACCGTCTTGACTTCGCTATAAACTTCCTGCTTGAAGCTCTCGGGCGCGAAGTCCATGCCGGGCTCGATCATTGCGGCGTTCTGTTCCACGCTCAGGTTGGGGTTCTTATCTTTGTTGTCCAGGATCCAGCTCTCGCGCTCGGTGACAATGTGATCGCGAAATTCGTCGCGCGCCACTTCATAGCCCCACTCGCGGAATGCGCCTTCAGTGAATTTCTGGATGTTGCCCTTATGGACCAGGGTCACAGACCGGCGCTTGTTCTTGATGGCATGCTGTACCGCCATGCGCACCAGGCGTTTGGTGCCGGTAATGGAGATCGGCTTGATGCCGATGCCGGAGTCCTCGCGGATACGTTTCTTGGTTCCCGCCAGCATGGTGTTGTTGAGGAAATCGAGCAGTTTCTTTACCTCTGCTGTGCCCTGCTTCCACTCGATGCCTGCATACACGTCCTCAGTGTTTTCGCGGAAGATGATTACATTGAGCTGGTCCGGATGCTTTACCGGAGAAGGCACCCCCTGGTAGTAGCGCACCGGGCGGATGCAGGCATAAAGGTCCATGATCTGCCGCAGGGCCACGTTCAGCGAGCGGATTCCGCCGCCGATCGGCGTGGTCAGCGGGCCTTTGATGGAAACATGAAGGTCGCGCGCGGCGTCCACGGAGCCCTGAGGAAGCCAATCGTTGAACTTGGTGAACGCTTTCTCCCCGGCAAAGATTTCATACCAGTGGATTTTGCGCTGGCCGCCATAAGCACGCTCCACGGCGCCGTCAATCACGCGCGCGGAAGCGGCCCATATGTCGCGGCCGGTGCCGTCGCCTTCAATATAGGGAATAATCGGATTGTCCGGAACGTGTAATTTGCCGCCGCTATGAGTGATGGGACTGCCGCCTTTAGGCAGCGAAACTCCGTTGTATGATGACGCCATGCTTCCTCCACTGACTGGATATACAGTGCAAACCTTTTAAGTTAACATTCGCAGCGGCGCTGGCGCAAACGCTGTGATCGAGATCACAATCTCCGTTTTTAGCCGCCATTTTTTCAAGGAAAGCGAGTGACAATTCGATGCGCAACAAACCCGTGCTGGCCCTCATACTGCTGTGCTTTTGCGCGGCGCCGACCCTGGCCGCTGATAGTCCTTATCTCTACAAGGTCACCCTGGTGCAGGCCGCGCCGGGAAAATTTACGGACCTGGTGGATCTATACAAGATTCGCGCCACCGCATACCAGGCTGCGGGTGATGAGGCGCCATTGTGGATGCGGCACAGCCAGGGCGATCACTGGGACCTGATGATCCTCTTCCCTCTAGGCAGTTACGCTGAGTATTACCGGCCTGAGCGCATCGCGAAGCGCACACAAGCGCAGCAGGCCGCCAGGCTGGACGAAAAATTCCGCGAGAACGTGGCTTGGCAAGAGGATTTATATGCCTACGGGCCGCCATTGGCCGATCTGCGCAAGGCTTTTGCCAACGGCGCGTTCTTTCATATCGAGATGTTCGTCGCCCTTCCCGGCAAATTCGCCGACCTCTATAAAGAGCGCGAGATGGAGAACGCGTATTCCAGGGCATTGAAGGAGCCGGAGAATTTTATCTTTGTGCGCGATGCCGGCGCAGCATGGGACA
>DASTPO010000017.1:0-5949 GCA_035762225.1 Candidatus Angelobacter sp. | reverse complement strand
TCGCTAGTAGATGCACGGCCATGGACAAACTCTGCCCATTTCAGATCGTGGCGCAGGAAGTCATCAAGGGCCGTTGCTGCTACTTCAATTTGTGCGCCGTCTGCGAATGTAATCGTCATCCTCGCCTCCTGTTTTAAGTTTTTTTGGCTAACGTTAATAGATGCTCTGGAATTGCTCTGAGTTTCAAAATGTGGGCAGGAAAAACCCGCGCGCTCCCGGAAAGTGTTGTCGATAGAAGCTTCTCTCGAGATCGCAAAAAGAAATTCGGTCAAGAATTGTTGTCGCGCCAGGCTCAGGCGCTGACGATGGCGTCTCTCTCGCGTTCTTCATGAATCCGCGCCAGCAGCCGCTCGACGTACTTGGTATCGATGTTCCCTGCACGAAATTCGGGATCGGCCAGGATCTGGCGGTGCAGAGGAATCGTGGTATGGATTCCTTCCACAATGAACATCTCCAGCGCCCGCTGCATGCGCATGATCGCCTCGCCCCGGTCCTTGCCAAAGGTGATGAGCTTCGCGATCAGCGAGTCGTAATAGGGCGGGATCACGCCCTCGGCGTAGGCCGCGGTGTCCACGCGCACCCCCAGCCCGCCGGGAATATGGAAAGTCTTGATCTTGCCCGCCGACGGAGTGAATTTTTCCGGGTGCTCGGCATTGATGCGGCATTCAATTGCGTGCCCGCGCTGTCCTTTGCGGTCCAGTTTGGGAATGATCTCACTCATGCGGGCGCCCGCCGCCAGCAGTATCTGTGATTTCACCAGGTCGATGCTGGTGACCATCTCGGTCACCGGATGCTCCACCTGGATGCGCGTATTCATCTCGATGAAGTGCAGGCTTCCGTCTTCGTCCATCAGGAACTCTACCGTGCCGGCGTTGACATAGCCTATTTCCGAGAGCGACTGCTCCAGCTTTTTCCCGATTTCGCTGCGCATCTCCGGCGTCACGCGCGTGGACGGCGACTCTTCCAGCAGTTTCTGGTGGCGGCGCTGGATGCTGCATTCGCGCTCGCCCAGGCTGATGACCTTTCCGTCCGCATCACCTAATACCTGGAACTCGATGTGGCGCGGGCGTTCAATGAATTTTTCCATGTACAGGTTGCCGTTGCCGAACGCCGCTGCCGCCTCTGACTGGGCCGCGTTGAAAAGCTGCTCCAGTTCGTTCTCCCCGCGAATCACGCGCATGCCGCGCCCGCCGCCGCCGGCCGATGCTTTCACGATCACCGGGTAGCCGATCTGTTTGCCCCATTCCCGCGCCTCTTCGGCTGACGCTATCACGCCGTCTGATCCGGGCAGGATCGGCACATTCGCCTTCTTCATTGCCTGGCGCGCTTTTTCTTTCTCGCCCATCAGCCGGATCACCTCCGGCGGGGGGCCGATGAACTTGATGTGGGAGCTCTCACACACTTCGGCAAAATTGGCGTTCTCGCTCAGCAGCCCATAGCCGGGATGGATGGCTTCAACGTTGGTGATTTCAGCCGCGCTGATCACCGCCGGAATATTCAGGTAGCTCTCCGACGAACGCGGCGGACCGATGCAGATGGCCTCGTCGGCAAAACGCACATGCAGCGAGTTGCGGTCGGCGTCACTATAGACAGCCACGGTCTTGACGCCCAGCTCTTTGCATGCGCAGATCACGCGCAGAGCGATTTCTCCCCGATTGGCGATCAGTATTTTCTTAAACATTTATTTCCGCGGCCGGATGGCAAATAAAGGCTGGCCGTATTCAACCGGCTGAGAATTATTGACCAGCATCTTGACCACTTCGCCGGAAACATCGGACTCAATCTCGTTCATCAGCTTCATGGCCTCAATAATGCACAAGACCTGCCCTGCCGCTACCTGGTCGCCGGGTTTTACAAAAGGCGGCGCGCCCGGCGCGGGCGATTCGTAAAACGTACCGACGATCGGCGACTTCACCGAATGAAGCTCTTCTTCCGCGGCAGCGGGCGCTCCTGCGGCGGGCGCGGCCGGTGCCGGCACGCCGGCTGTCGGCGTGTTCATGGCCTGCATGGGAGGAGCTGCCATCATCTGCGCTGGTACCGGCGCGGCCTGTACCATCATCGGGACGGACGCATCCGCTCCCCGCTTGATGCGGACCTTTACGTCTCCCCGCTCCAGCTCAAACTCGGAGATATCTTTCTCTATCAGGAAATCAATAAGCTCTTTCAGCTCTTTCTGATTCATGAATCTTTTTGGTTCTCCTCTATCCCGGCATGCCGTCGCTATGCCAGGCTCCCCCGCGGAGTTACAGCGTGATCAGGTCCTTGGTGGTAGGCGTCAGGACTTCATGTCCTGATTCAGTGACAAGGACCATGTCTTCGATTCGGACCCCACCTTCTTCAGGAATGTAAACGCCCGGTTCAATCGTCACCACCATGCCAGGCGCAAGCTTCTGGGTTTGGCCACTGGCTAGTCGAGGCGGTTCGTGCACTTCAATTCCCACTCCATGCCCCGTGGAATGGGTAAAAAAAGCGTCAAGCCCTGCTTTTTTAAGTATTTCACGCCCTGCCCGATCCACTTCGCCTGTTTCCGCTCCCGGCCGCACCACGCTGACGGAAGCCAACTGCGCTTCCTTTACCGCGTCATATATCCGGCGATGCGCTCTGGAAACAGGCCCCGCATGCACTGTGCGGGTCATATCTGAACAGTAACCTGCAAGTATAACACCGTAATCCAGGATTATAAATCCTTGAGCAGGAATAGCTTGCGCGGATGCACGCCCGTGAGGAAGCGCCGAGCGACGCCCTGCCGCCACAATCGTATCGAATGACATTTTCTCTGCCCCGGCGCGCCGCGCTTGCAACTCCAATTCCCCGGCAACCTGGGTTTCCGCAACCCCGGGCTTGATTACCGCTAATGCCGTCTGAAACAAACTGGCTGCCAGCAAAACTGAAGCCCGAATCTGCTCGATCTCGTCCGCGTCTTTGATGATCCGCAGTTGCTCCACCATCCCGTGGGTGGGCTTCAAACGTGTTGTACCCCGAATCGCGGTGGCCAGTTCTTTATAGGCCAGATAGGAAAGATGTTCTGCCTCGAAGCCCAGGGTTCTCGCGTGCGCTTTTTTCGCGCCTTCACATCCTTGCGCAAATGCCGAACTCTTTCCTACCACCACCTTGGCGTTGCTCACTTCGTCATGGGCCTGCTCTTCGTAGCGGCCATCGGTATAGAAGACGCTCTTGCACGACTTCTCGCCTGCCAGGACCAGCAGCGTGCCCGCGGTTCCGGTAAATCCGCAGAGATAGCGCACATTGGCCAGGTGTGTAATCAGCAGAGCATCCAGCCCTGCAGTTCTTAATGTTGCTGCAAGCTTCTTTTGGCGCGCCAGATAATTCATGATGAGTGATCGGCTGGTTCGGTGAATTGCAGTTTCATTCCCCCACATTGACGCAAAGCGAGCTTTTCTTCGTCCGGCATGAAGCAAAGGCCGTCTTCGCACCCAGCTTCGGCGTCAAAGTGCGGCGTCTCTTGTCATGCTACACGCTAACCAGTCCGCAGGAGCGATGCGCAAAAAAATTCCCCCGGAGTATTTCTCTCCGGGGGATATGAAGTTACGACACTAAGTTTGAATGATCTTGGGAGTGATGAAGAAGATCAACTCCGCCGTTGAGGTGTTGACGTTGGTGTGTTTGAACAGGTTGCCCAGGTACGGAATGCTGCCGAGCAATGGGACTTGCGAGATAGCTACGCTGTTCTGGGTCTGGATAACTCCGCCAATCACCACCGTGCCGCCATCGGTTACCAGCACCTGCGTGGTGGCCTGCTGCGTGTTCAACGTGGGGTTCAATTGCGAACCGCTGACACGGCTGAAGTCCGGCACCGTGTTTTCAACGTCCACATTCAGGAAGATGGTGTTTTCCGCGGTGATCTGCGGTATCACGGTCAGGCGGAGGAAAGCGTCAATATACGTTACCGTCGGCGGGCCGCCCAACTGGGCCTGCGTCACGATCGGGATGCGCGTGCCCTGGCGGATCAGTGCTGAAATATTGTTCTGCGTGACGATGTGCGGGCGAGACAGGATCTTCAGCAATCCACGGCTCTCTGCCATCGTCAGGATGAAGTCCAGCCGGAATCCGGCGGTCGTGTTGTTGAATTCGATGCCGCTGGTTGGTCCGGTCGCGCCCAGGTTGGAGAACAACGGAATTGAGTTCGTGGAGCCCGGAGCGGTAATAAATGCTGGGACCTGCCCTGTAGGCAGCGTCACCTGGATGGGACTGGGTACGGTAGCTCCACCCACAGCGTTGGGGCCGCTGCCAAAGCCGGCGCCCAGTTGTGTTCCTATGTCGCGGGCGAAGGTTCTGGTTGAGGCAACGACGCGCGCTTCAATCTCCACTTCAGGCGTCTTCCGGTCCAGCATGCGGATCAGGTCTTCAACCTTGGGCAGCACGCTCGGAATATCTTCAACGATCAGTGCGTTGCTGCGATCGTCCGCCACCACGTCACCGCGGGCCGAGAGGAATTTCTTGATCACCGTGGCTGCGTCTTTGGCGTGGCCATAGCTCAGGTAGCGGGTGATGGTCTGCTTGGGCACTGCCAGCGCGGTGGCTTCCTGCTGCGCGCGCCGCGATTCAGCCTCGGTCTTCATCGTATCCAGTGTGGCGATGCGCAGAACGTTGCCGGAGAGCGTGCAAGCCAGCCCGTTGTTGTCGAGCACGATAGCCAATGCCTGGTCCCACGGTACGTCGTCCAGCACCAGTGTTACCGATCCTTTAACCGACGGATCCAGGATGACGTTCAATCCGCTGATCTCATGGATCAGGCGGAAGAAATCTTTAAGATCAAGGTCTTTGAAATTCATGCCAAACGGCTCGCCGGTATAGCGTCCGCTGGTGCAGTTTCCAGTCGCTGCTGTCGCTACAGTAACGGTGGTGCCGGCCGGCGTGATCTGCGCTGTCTGCGGGGCCGTTGAAGTTGGCGTTATCGCTTGCGGCTGTTGCTGCTGCTGTTGCAACGCTGCGTTGATGGCCGCCGGCTGTGCTGCCAGGCTTGCGCTGTGAGCATACGGAGGCTGGTTGATGCTGGGCAACGGCGGCGCTTCATGCGTGAATCGCGAAGCCGCCAGTTCAGCCCGGGATTGCGTGGCTTCCACGACCTTGGTCGTGTTGGCGGCCGGCTGCGGCTTGGCTGCCGGCTGGCTTGCATCTACGGCCGGGTTGACCGCCTCAGCTGTTACTACAGCTTCCTTCGGCGCCGGCAATGACGACGGCTTGGAGCTGTTCGCGCTTCCCAGCAGCGTTACCACCAGCTTGTTGCCCGCGGGTACGATGCGGAATTCACGCTGTTGCGCCATGTCCACCACCACGCGGGTTGTACCCACCTGGTAGCGCGCTGCGCGGACTGTCCGGACGTCTCCGCTGTTCACCGCAATCTCTTTCGTGTGGCCCTGGAGCAGCGAGTTGGGGATGTCCACCACCACCCGGTCAGGATGCGTGAGTCTCATCGTCTTGGCCGTCATTGGGCCGCTTCCGCTGATCTCAATGTTCAAAGTATCTTCGCCGCGGGCGATAGAGATTCCGCTGATCCGGCTGATCGCGCCAGACTTTTGCACCGGCGCGTCCGCCTCAATCTGCTGCAATGCAGCGGCGGTTGCCATGGATGTGGTTCCCACAGCCAACAAAATGATTCCTAGCAGTTGCTTTAGCCTCATCTTCGTCTCCCCATGCGGCGCATCTACGCCGGTCACGCCCGGCGCTGCTGGAGCTTATGTTTCTGTCCAGCCGCTCAGAAATTAGTCCATGCGTTCTATTACACTTGCACTACTTCCCCTGGGTTCGGCCCCTGCTGCTGTTCTTTGTTCTTCTTCTGCTCCGGGCCTCGTCTTAGGTGGTCGGAAGCAGCTTCTTCACTACCTCGTGGATGGTTTCCCGTCCCAGAGGGTCTTTGCCAAATTCGCGGAAAATGATGGAATCGCTGGTGATCTTTTCCACGCTGCCGTTAAAAACCTGGTCATTCTC
>DASTPO010000016.1:0-5098 GCA_035762225.1 Candidatus Angelobacter sp. | reverse complement strand
AAGATCGTTGCACTGATCGTGCAGGGATATAAGAACAAGGAAATCGCCACGCAACTGGGCACCACCGAGCAGGTGATCAAGAATTACCTGCGCAACGTCTATGACAAGATTGGCGTCTCCGACCGGTTGGAATTGGCGCTGTTCACCATTCACCATCGCATTCTGGCGGAAGCGGCGGCAACTTCAGTGGCGGCTGCACCCGCACGATAACCACTAACTCGCGGTTTTTTAGATTGAACGGTCCCTGTTTCAGGGGCCGTTCATTTTTTGCGTTTGCGTTTGCGCCTGGAGATTCCTTGAATCTGCCCGTCCCGATCCGGTGCGGCTCCGCCTGAGCCGGAACAGCAGGTAGCAGGAAGCCAGCAGCAGAAATGGAGAAGAATAGAATCCCGGCATGGGCCGTGGAAACCGCACCGACAACACGGTGTGTCCCAGGATGGTTCCTGTGGTGTGCGCGAGTGCGTTCAGAATCCCCACCAGGACGGCAAGAACGAAAGCCAAAGGCCGCACCCAGATCACGCCGCGCCAGACCAACGGCGAAAGTGCAAACAAGATAGCAATTCCAAGCAGCAAGCCGGTCAACCAAGTCTGGAAGTCGAAAGTCAGGGGAAAGCGCCATCCCGCCGGACGAATCGCGAGAATTGTTGGATTGTAGACGGAGAGAAAGCCGGTTAGCGCTTCATCCGTCACGTGTAATAGCAGGGCAGCGCAAAAGGCTATCCAGGCCACGCCAAGCCTGGGATCCGGGCTTGAGGATGCAGTCACCTTGCCATTCTAGTCCACGGAGCCGCGGGCCGCGATTGACTTTCTACCTGCATGTGATTAGCCTCTTCTCCAGCGCTAAAGGGCGCATCCAGTCCGCGGAAAGGGCCGTGCCCACCTTCAGACAAATCAGATTACGAACTTTCTTTCAGCCTGATTCATGCGGACTACAGGCGCAACTGTGAAAGGAAGGTCGTTGCATGAATCCCAAGCCGCTCCCTGCCCGTCCTGATCTTGAGCAATACAAGAAGCAAGCGAAAGAACTGTTAAAGGCCTACCGCGCCGCTGATGCGGAGACGATTCGGCGCGTCAAAACAAATCATCCGCGTTTTGAAAAACTTTCAGAACCTGGATTTGCAATCAGCAAATTTGCCCTGGCCGATGCGCAGCTGGTGATCGCGCGCGAGCATGGTTTTGAAAGCTGGCCGAAGTTTGCCAGACGCGTCGAAGCGCTGGCCAATGCAAACTCAATTCCATCCCTGGAAAATCCGACCGCGGCGTTCATTGAAGCTGCTGTATGGTTTGGAACACTGGAGCGTGCCGAGCAGATTCTGGCAGCGTACCCGCAGATCGCTCAGGGGAGCATCCATGTGGCGGCGATTTTGGGCGATGACACCACGGTGCGCCGCTTCATTGCCCGTGATCGCGCCAATGCAACCGCAAAAGCGCCTCCTTTTGACGGCGACGCGCTGATCTACCTTTGTCTCTCAAAGTATTTGCGGCTGGACAAAAAGCGATCAGACGCATTTCTGCGCGCAGCCACAGCCTTGCTGGACGCAGGCGCCGATCCGAACACAGGCTTCACCGCAAAGGATGAATATGGCGACTTTGAATCCGCGCTCTACGGTGCGGCCGCAGTTGCGCAGCATGCGGAACTTACGCGGCTGCTGTTGCAGCGTGGCGCTGATCCCAACGATGTTGAAACTCCTTATCACTCTCCGGAAAGCTATGACAACTCCGCGCTGCATGTGCTGGTTGAAAGCGGCAAGCTGACCGCTGACAGCCTGACAACCATGCTGCTGCGCAAAGCCGATAACCATGACTACCACGGCATGAAATATCTGCTGCAGCATGGCGCTGACCCCAACCGCATGACTCGCTGGCATTACACCGCGCTGCAACAGGCTCTGCGCCGCGACAACTCCATCGACTTGCTCGACTTGCTTCTGGACCACGGCGCTGATCCCACTTTGCCCAACGAGTCGGACGGTAGAACAGGTATCGAGATGGCAGGTCGCCGAGGCCGAAGCGACGCGCTTTCTTCCTTCTCGCGCCGCGGAATCACCGTCGAACTCACCACTGTTGCCCGCGCGATCGCCGCCTGCACGCAGGACCAGCCTGCAGTTCTCCGCTCCCTGATCGATTCCGCAGCAGACGGCCGAAATCTCCGACAGCTACTCCTGGCTGATGGCAACACGCTGCTGCCGGAATTCGCGGGTAACAACAATGCCAACGGTGTTCGAACGCTGCTTGATCTCGGCGTTCCCGTTGATGCGCGCTATAACGGCGATCCTTACTTTGACATCGCCAAGGAGAGCACGGCTTTGCATGTCGCCGCGTGGAAAGCTTGGCCCGCGATTGTGCAGCTGCTGATTGAACGCGGCGCTTCAATCAATATCGAAGATGCAAAGGGTCGAACGCCGCTTATGCTGGCGGTAAAAGCTTGCGTGGATTCTTATTGGACCAATCGGCGCTCGCCTGAATCCGTTGCCGCGCTGCTGCGCGCCGGCGCAACAACTGCTGGCATCGAACTTCCAACCGGCTATTCAGAAATTGACGAGCTTCTGCAGGCGCATAAAAATGCCTGAGAAAAATACCGCAGGTTGGGCGTGATTGCCGGAGCTGAAATTTTCAATGTGACGTGGTGCGCTCGCTGCTCTTCAGCAGTTCGTTCACGATTGTCACCAGCTCTTCCGGATTGACAGGTTTTTCCAGGTACAGGTCCGCCAGGGGTTCAGCGGCTTGAAATGCCTCAGCCACGTATCCTGACACCACAACAACTGGCATGCTGCTGTTGTTTTTTGCCGCCTGCACCACGGCGCGGCCATTGGCATCACCCAGACGCCAGTCTGTCACCACTGCGTCATAGGTGTTGCTCCCTAATTTCTCCATCGCATCGCGCGCGGAGGTCGAAGCGGTTACCGTGTGTCCTGCAGCCTCAAGGATGGCGCATTTCAGAGTTACGACATGCGGTTCATCGTCGACGCAAAGGATCCTGGCCATAATGTGGACGTCCTTAACGCTGACGCGCTTTTTTTGTTTGCGGCGCGCCTACGGGGAAAATATAGCTGCGGCACAAAAGCAGCTAACGAAACTGCCCTATTCTCAGCCACGGATCATATTGAAGTCAAATAAAAGCTCGCGGTTTCCTGCGATTCCCTGGTTCTTTTCGCCGCTCAAAACCCACGATTTGCCCGGCCAAACACTGTACCTCCGGCCATCGTCCTAAGTAGTACGATGGCCGGAAATCCACCGCCCTCTGAGCCCGCTAGAACCTCCACACCAGCCCCACTGACGGCTCGGCCATGTGGGTGTAATTGTCCGTGGCCAGCCCCGTGAGTTGAAAGTCCGGGATCTTATACAGCAATCCGCGGTACTCAGCGCGCAGCGCCACAAACTTTGTCAGATCAAAATCCACGCCTCCGCCATACACGAAAGCGGCTTTGGTCTGGTTATTGCCGGAACCCACTCCCACTCCCACAAACGAGTTGTTCAGAGAGTTGGTCGGCCGGAAGAACAACCCGCCAACGCCCGCCAGCGCATACGGCCGGACTCGGCTGCTGGATGGTGCTGTAATCACCGCTTCGCCCGTGAGTTGATGAACATTGGCTTGGATCTCCGTTTCGCCAAAGACGGGATCCAGATATTTTTGTGTGTCGCGGGTATAGCCATAATCGCCCTGCACCGCGAACCAGCGGTTCAAATGCAGCCGATAGCCCGCCAGAAAGCCGCCGCTCTTGGTCGCTTCATGCGGGATATCCAGGTTGTCAGAGTTCTTCGGAATGTTGACCGTGCCCTGAATGCTCACTTCTGACTTATAGTCCTGCGCGAATCCTGCCGTTATGAAAAATGTAATCAATGCGACAACAGATAGGAACGTAAATCTTCTTATCACTTACACATCTCCCCTTTGCTGAATTTCGGTGTTGTTCTAGATATGACGCAAATTGGGACATGCGCGGCTCAGCAGCAGCTCACACTTAAACATTCTTAACGCCAATAGCACTAACACCGTCGGACTAAGGGAAGATTGCCGAAGAAAATATTCCTTAAAAGCGCAAGTGGCACGACCATCGCGCTCGTGCCACCCGAAGACCTGTTCGAGACAACTCTTACTTTGATCCCAGTTTCTTCTCCGCCGGGGTCGCATCTCCAATTTTTTCCGCTACCGATTTGGCTTGCGTAAACAGCAGCAGATAATCCGGCCCGCCGGCCTTTGAATCGGTGCCAGACATGTTGAATCCGCCAAACGGATGCGCGCCCACCATCGCTCCGGTGCATTTGCGGTTGAAGTACAGGTTGCCTACGTGGAAATCCGTCCGCGCGCGCTCCAGCTTCTCCCGTGAAGTGGAGTACACCGCGCCGGTCAACCCGAACTCGGTATTGTTGGCGATCTCCAGCGCGTCATCGAAGTTCCGCGCCTTGATCACCGCCAGCACCGGCCCAAATATTTCTTCCTGCGCGATCCGCGCCGTAGGTGCGACGTCGGCGATCACCGTGGGCTGGATGAAATAACCGTCGCCCGCTTCTTTGGCCTGCCCGCCGCCGTGAATCAACCGGCCTTCCTTCTTGCCGATCTCTATATAGTTCAGGATCGTCTTCATCGCCTTCTCGTTCACCACCGGACCCATTGCCTTGTTTTCCGTGGGATCGCCCACAGTAATCTGGCTCACGCGATTTTTCAGGCGCTCCAGAAACACGTCATAGATCTTTTCGTCGATGATGGCCCGCGAGCACGCCGAGCACTTCTGTCCCTGGAAGCCAAACGCGGCCTGCGCCACGCCTTCAACCGCCGCGTCAAGGTTCGCGTCCGCGTCCACCACAATCGAGTCCTTGCCGCCCATCTCCAGGATGGTGCGCTTGATCCATTTCTGGCCCGGACGCGGAGCCGCGGCCCGCTGGTTAATGTCCAGGCCAACTTCTTTCGATCCCGTAAACGCGATAAACCGGACCTGCGGATGCTCCACCAGGCCGGCGCCAAAGCTCGAGCCTGATCCGGGGCAGAAGTTCACCACGCCGTCCGGCATGCCGGCTTCCTGCAGCACCTCAAAGAACTTGAACGCGATGGCCGGTGAATCATGTGAAGGCTTCAGCACCACGGTGTTGCCGCAGACGA
>DASTPO010000015.1:0-9494 GCA_035762225.1 Candidatus Angelobacter sp. | reverse complement strand
GGCAAAGGCGTCAAATCCCTTCATGAAACTCAGCGGGCCGCTCGCCGATCCGCCTCCGGAAAGCTCTTCCGTGGACCCGCGCAGCGCGGAAAGATTGGTGCCGGTGCCGCTGCCCCACTTGAACAGCATGCCTTCGGTCTTGGCCAGCGTCAGGATTGAATCCAGCGAATCTTTCACTGCGTTGATGAAGCAGGCCGAGCATTGCGGCGCGCGGTATCCGGTGGAAGAGAACTCCACCTGGCCTTTTTCCGCGTTCCAGTGCCAGTTCTGCGCGTCAGAGAGCGGCTCCAGCCGGTCGCAACCCACGTTGAACCATACCGGAGAGTTGAATGCGGCTTTCTGCTGCACCAGGATGTGCACCAGTTCGTCGTGGAAGGTGTCGCGGTCTTCGCTGCTGGCGAAGTATCCCTGCTTCCAGCCCCAGTCGCGGATCGTCTCCGCCACGCGCTGGATCAGCTGGCGCACTCCGGTCTCACGCTGCGGCGTGTTCAGCGCGCCATGCAGGTACTTGCTGGCCACAATGTTGATGGCGGTCATCGACCAGTCTTTGGGCGATTCCACATCGCGCTGCTCAAAAATGCTGTTGCCCTTGGCGTCAGTGATGCTGGCGGTACGCAGCTCCCATTCGACTTCGTCATACGGCGAAATCCCTGCACGGGTGAAGTAGCGGCTGAACTTGAGTCCCGGGGCGCTCTTCTCCGCAGTCTGGCCCTGTGTCGATGTGCGTGTGTTTTCCTTCATAGCTACCTTCGCGCCTGTTTCCGCCATTTTATTCTCTCCCATTCGCTCTCTCGCGATCTGCTCTTTTTTGTTTTTTCGCGGCACAGGTGGGCCCATGCTCGCGTGGGCGTCAGCTCTGCTTATCGTCCTGCTGTTTTGGCGATTTTCATGCCGTGGGTCACGCGGTCAACCGCGCGCTCGGCCATGGTCTTCAGCTCGGTGTCTTCCCCGTCGGCGTCCGCTTCACGCTCCACCTGCGGACGAGCCTTCTCAAATATCTGCGCTGCCACCTCCCGTTGCGTGCTGAGCCAGTTTCTCAGCGCAGCGGCAGCAGCTCTGCGGTCGGCAATGCTCGGCGCCAGCGCATAGCGCACATAACAACGAGTTTTGGCCATCCGCTCGCGCCACGGACTGCCCACGGCGAACAGGCGGCTCAGCGACCTTGAGAGGTCTTCCGCTTCATTCACCTCAAACACCGCCAGCATGCGCCGCGACTCCGGCCCCGCCGGCTGTACGACCTCTTCCGCCAGCGCAAACACGCCCGGCTGGCTCGGCACCAGCAGCAGTTCAAAACTCGATTCACAACGGGACCAGCGCGACCAGTTCATTTCCATGAGCATTTTCTCCGACAGATATGGCCGGCAACGCCAGAGAGTGCTGGCGACGCGAGTACCATCCCTATTCAGTTCACCGCGATTGATGTTTCCGGCGCCACCTCTGACGCCGAGTGTCTTTTGATTTCGGTGACCCGTGGCTTGCTTGTTTGGGTCCGGCCAGAACAACCTTGGTGTTGGAAAATTACGCCTATGTATTGTGTAAGTCAAGAGGCTAATACTATCTATTGTACCTTAGATGGTAAATCAGCCTCAAATCCGGCAACTTGCTCATTTGCCGTTCTTTACCGGCCCGCAACCGCGACTCAACCGGTTTCTTCCGTGGTTCTCCCAGCTTTTTTATCCACAAGCGATTCCCGGCCCTTGAAGATCGGGAAAGTCAGAGTTCAATTTGGCTGGATTGCACTGCTGAACCACGCGGCTACTGCTGATGTTTCGAATCTACGCGCCACCTATCCCCAGGGTCAATGCCGCAGATTGGTGCAGCACTGTGGATTGATGTGGAAAAGGAAGCCAATATTTTTTCTACTATCCAAATCTCTCTCACCAGCAGCGTGTGCGGCGCCGGTCGTTGCGTCGAACGTAATTTAATTACAATGGCTGAACCCAGTGCGCCCGGTCTCCGCGGAGGTTTCCTAATGCGTCGAATTGTCACCCTCTTGTTCGTAGTTTCTCTTTTCTTGCCTGCTGCGCCGGTGGTGGCGCAATCGTCGGCAGGCGCACGAGGCGCAAAACAAGAGCGTTTGCAAAAAGAGTTGCGTGACGCCGATCTTGCCTTCGCGAAACAAACCGCGGAGCGCGGCCTGGAAGGCTGGATGGATTTCTTTGCGGAAGATGCCACCACCATCCACGATGGCAAGACGGTGGTCGGCAAGGATGCACTGCGCCGCTACTACCAGCCGGTTTTCGCCGACAAAAATTTCTCCCTGAGCTGGACGCCCACCAAGGCCGAGGTCTCCGCCGACGGCACGCTCGGTTACACCTTTGGCGATTATGAAGCCAAAAGCGGCGCGGACACCTCGCGCGGGATGTATGTCACCGCATGGCGTCGCATGAACGGGAGATGGATGGTGGTGCTGGACCTGGGCAGCTCTCCCCGCCAGCAGCCCAAAGAAGCAGCACCAGCGGGAAGCAAGCAGCAGCAGTAACCAATGGGCCGGTTGGTGCATCTATCTTAATAAGACATGAAGACAAACCAGAGAATGCTCCTCCGTCGCCGCCTTGATAAGTATGTCTTTGTCGTCGCCTTGTTGTGGGTGATCACGACAGTTGCAATGGTGCTGATGTATCGCCCCGGGCCCACGCACGCCTCGCATCCTGTAACGGCGCGGCCGGATTCGGCAGCGCTTTTCGTGCCGCAGCCCGCTGGCCGCTACCGGCTGCTTTAGTTTTCCATATCTCCGCCGTTCGATCTGCATTTCGGCTTTGGCATCCCCCCTCGCCTCTTGAAATCCATGGGCCAGGGCGGGTTTGCTAATTGCTCCCTTTCTAGTACCCTCGTCGGCATGAAGATCTTTGCTTTGCTGCTGCTCGGCTTTGCTTCGCTGGCTGCCTCCGCGCAACACCTCCTCAAACAGGAAACTTTTGACGCCATCGCCACGGAATATTCCGGCGAGGCGGCGCAGGAAAATACACGCCGGATCGTCGAGTATCACCGCATTCAAGGCAGCCCGATGATGGCCGCGGTGGCCGATCAGGTCGTCTTGCCCAGGCTGAAAGCAGCCGGCCTGGAAGCCAGGATTGAACAGTTCCCTTCCGACGGCAAGACCCGTTACGGAACATATATCTCGCCCATGGGTTGGGACATGCGCGGCGGCGAACTCTGGATTGAAGCAGTGAAAACGCCCGGAGCGCAACACAAGGATTTCACGCCCATCAGGCTGTGCCGCTATGCCGACGTGCCGATGTGCGTCTCCACGTATTCCAAGGGCGGCGAGTGGTCAGGCGAACTGGTTGACGTGGGCAGCGGCACGAGCGACGCGAATTACCAGGGCGCTGACGTGCGCGGCAAGGTCGCGCTGGCCTCAGGTTATGCCGCCAATGTCGTCCGCGAAGCCGTGTTGAAGCACGGCGCTGTTGGCGTCGTCATTTATCCGGCTGCAGCAGACCGGCCCGACCACCCGGACCTCGTCCGCTACAACGGGATCTGGCCACGCGCCGAGGAACTTGAGAAAACGTCCAGCGGCTTCCAGATTTCGCGCAACCAATATGACATGCTGAAATCGTTAATGAAGCAGGGCGCGGTGCGCGTCCATGGCAAGATTGACGCTACGCTCGGGCCCGGCAAGCTGACGCTCGTCCACGCTTACATTCGCGGCACAGAACATCCAGAACGCGAAGTCCTGATCACCGGGCATCTTGACCATCCCAAGTGGAGCGCTAATGACAACGCCTCCGGCTCCGGGGCGATGATGGAAGCCGCGCGCACGCTGCAAACTCTGATTGCGGCAAAGAAGCTTGCTCCACCCAAACTCACCATCCACTTCATGTGGGTGCCGGAATACTTTGGCACGCTGGCCTATGTGAGTAACCATCCGGAGGCACGCCGTTGTGATTCGCCGTGGGACGATCCCCGCAACAAACCCGAAGCCTTTGCTGAAGGCAAGCCATGCATTGTGGCCAACATCAACATGGACATGGTGGGCGAAGACACCGTCAAAACCAACTCACGTTTCTACTTCACCAAAGCGCCTGATTCCGTTCTTTCATATTTGGACGGTCTTCTCTCTGACGTTCTGGAGCAGACCCGCGAGGCCGATCTTTACGCGATGACGGGCACGCGCACCTACTGGCTGCCGGAAGCCATTCCTTACGCGCAGGGCAGCGATCATGACGTTTTTCTTGGCCTCGGCATTCCTGCCACCATGCTCGGCCATGATCCTGACTGGACGCACCATTCCAGCGAAGACAAGATAGACAAGACCGACGCCAGCGAATTTCGCCGTGCGGGTGTGTTTGCCGGCGCAAGCGCCTACTTCATTTCGGCAGCCGACTCCAGCGACATGAGCAAACTGAAGGCGGCTCAATTCTCTGCACGCACCGCGGAACTGGCCCATCGCCTGGCCCAGGATGCTGCGACAAAAACAGATCAAGCTCCCGCCAGGCGCACGATCATCAACCGAGAAGACATGGAAGATTATGCCGACTCTCTGGGCGCGGCAACCATGAAGAGCAAGAAATCTTATGTTCGACAGCGCTCGAGCAATGAAGATTCTGGAGGGCCTCACCGTGCCACCCTCCTTCCACTGGATGCGTCTGCTCTCGAAAGCGTAAGCCCCGCGGACAAGAAATGGCTCGCCGAGCAGGAAGGCCGCTTCGCCAGCGACTCTGAAGGTCTGGCCACCAAGCCAAACTTCGCCCTGATCAGCTTTGAAGCCGTGAACTTCATGGATGGCCATCGCAGCACCGCCGAAATCGCGGACCTGCTCTCTGCCGAATATCTCATCGATTTCGATCAGGCGTGGGTGGAACGGCTTGTGAGTATTCTGGAAAAACAGAAACTGGTAGCAAAATAACCGCTTCCAAAGGCGTCACGCCATCCCGAATCCCGAGCCTGAGGCTTACCGAAAGCAAGCCGTGAGGGATCGGCTCCGCCGCAGCGTCAGGAGAGCAGAGCGCGCAGAAACCCAGGCTTACGAAAAGCACCCTTCGAAGAATTCGCGCTTTTCGCGTTGATTCGCGACGAAGTCCTGGCCCGAGACCCTCTGGATAAATCAGCGACAGACCCGCCTCACTTCAACCGCTTTTGCCCTTCCACAGTGATCTGCCGGGCTGCTTCGGCATCGCCCCATCCGGCCATCTCGGTGCGCTTGTCTTCCAGATATTTGTACATGGAAAAGAAATGCTCGATTTCCCGCAGTTGATGCTGGAACACCTGTGAGGAATCGTGGGTTTGGCTGTACAGCGGGTCGCTCTCCGCCACCGCCAGGATCTTTTCGTCCTTTTTGCCCTGGTCAATCATGCGCAGCACGCCGATAGGCCGGACCTCGATGAGGCATCCGGGAAAACTGGGGGCCTCCACCAGGACCAGCACATCCAGAGGGTCGCCATCCTGCCCTAGCGTGCCGGGAATGAAGCCGTAATCGCCGGGATAGTGGACCGGCGAAAACAATGTGCGGTCCAGCTTGAACACGTGCAGGTCCTTGTCATACTCGTATTTGTTGACCGAATCCTTGGGGATCTCGATCACCGCATTCACGCGGTTCGGCGCTTTTGAGCCGATCGGAAGTTTGGTGTAATCAGGCATGAATACAGTTTATCGGCAAGCGCGGTGGAAAATCACGGCGCCGATTCTTTTGCTACATCCGCGTTGAATTCGATAAACTGATGCCCTTGCGAGGTGGTTATGGCCCCACGTTTCTGGCTCGCTCTGCTCCTGTTTTCCGGCATCAACGCAACCGCCCAGGAGTGTTCCACCACAGTCCTGGTGTCATTTTATGACCAGCTGACCACCAATGAAATCCAGACGCTCAAGATGGATGACATCGATGTTCGCATCGACAAGACCCCGCTGCCCCTTCTGAGTTTTTCCCGCGACTTCAATAACCGCCTGCTGATCCTGGTGGAAACCGATGGAGCCGCCAGGAGTGAAAAAATTGACGACGTGGTGACCGCCGTAACGCAGCAGGCGCGGCAGGCCCCGGAAGGCAAGCCGGTTGCCTTCGGAATCTATGCTGAGCACTCCGAGTTTACCGAGGGCTTTATTGCCGACCCGGAAAAACGCGCACCCGCAGTAGGCGCGGTCATGGAGAAGGCCGGCGCCATGGGCGCCCGCGTGGCGCTCTGGGACGCGCTGCACCAGGCGCTGGCGCGCTTTGGTCCCCACCAGCCCGGAGACACCATCCTGCTGATTGGCGAGCCCTATGACAACGCCAGCCGCGAATCCGCGTCCGATCTGGAAAAGGAATTTATCGCGCGCGGCACACGCTTGTTCGTGATGCGCCGCATCCACGGCAGCCGCGTGGACCGCGATTTCGGATGGCGGTCCCACGAACTGGAGAAGGCCAAGCTTGACCGCCTGACTCTGGAAACAGGCGGCCTGTTGAGCGAGTATGTTCCATCACTCATACGCTTTGCCTGGGCCGGCTACATGCTGGAGATCAAGGAGCCGCCGGGAATGAACCGGCCGCGCAAATGGAGGGTGCGGTTCCGTGGTCCCGCCGCGGAAACACATCGCAAGACCAACTTTCATTACCCCGCGCTCCTGCCGCCCTGCTCCACAACCCAGGCTTCGCGGTAAAAAGAAACGCGCCCGGTGCGGGCGCGTTCGTGGTATCCGTTGTCTCTGATTTACTTTTCTTCTTCTTTGCCGCCGGCCGCTTCGGCTTCCGCCGCTGCTGCCTGCTGTTCTTCTTCCATCTGCTTGCGCACCTGCTCCTGGCGCTTGGTGCGGATATCGGCCCGCTTCGCGCGCTTGGCCTCGATCACCTTCTCGCTGCCCAGCAGTTCGATAAAGCAGGTTGCCGCGCCGTCGCCCACCCGCCATCCCTTGTGGATGATGCGCAGATAGCCGCCCTGCCGGTCGCCGAAGCGCGGAGCCACGGTATCAAACAGGCGGCTGACCGATTCGCGAGTCATCAGGTAGCCTCCCGCCAGGCGGCGCGCAGCCAGGTCGCCGCGCTTGCCCAGCGTGATCATCTTTTCCACGTGCGGGCGCATGGCTTTGGCTTTGGCCGGTGTGGTCTCCAGCCGCTCTTCCATGATCAGGGAAGTTACCAGGTTGCGCAGCAGCGCTCGCCGATGGCTGGTGTTACGTCCGAGTTTCTTTGTATGTCTCTGGTGACGCATGGTCGTTTCCTTAGTATTTCGAAATCTAATTTCGTCATCCGGCAATCGGCTTTTCGGCGATTGCGTTTGTACGACTGCTCAAAAACGAGCGCTGCCTAGAACTCCTGCCCTTCGCCCTCGTCGCCGCCGCCCATCGGCACGGCTGAAGGCATCTGGCTGGTCGGTCCTGGAACGGCGTTGCCCTGATCGTCAATCTTCATGCCCAGCGAGAGGCCCATGGAGGCAAGGATTTCCTTGATCTCATTGAGCGACTTGCGGCCGAAGTTCTTGGTCTTGAGCATCTCCGCTTCCGTCTTCTGCACCAGTTCGCCAATCGACTGGATGTTGGCGTTCTTCAGGCAGTTGTAGCTGCGCACCGAAAGCTCGAGCTCTTCCACCGAACGGTTCAGGTTCTCATTCTTGATCAGCGGCTTCTCTTCGCCACGCGCTTCCGTCTCCAGCTCTTCTTCGAAGTTGATGAAGATGGTCATGTGGTCTTTGAGCAGCTTGGCCGCCAGGCCCAGTGCGTCCGCGGGGGCAATGGATCCGTTGGTCCAGATCTCGATGTCCAGCTTGTCATAGTCGGTGATCTGGCCCAGACGCGCCGCTTCCACGGTGTAATTGCATTTCCGCACCGGGGAGTGCACCGAATCGATGGGAATGAAGCCGAGGCCCAGGTCTTCGTCAAAATTCTTGTCGGCAGCCACATAGCCGCGACCGCGCTTCAGGCGCATTTCCATATCGAGCTTGCCGCCTTCAGAGACGGTGGCAATGTAGACTTCCTTGTCCAGGATCTCCACGTCGCCGTCAGCCTCAATCATGCCCGAGGTCACGACGCCCGGCTGATCAGCCTTGAGGTAGATTGCCTTGGGGCCGTCGCCATTCAGCTTGAACGGGACCTGTTTCAGGTTCAGGATAATGTCGGTGGCATCCTCTACCACGCCGGGGATGGATTGAAATTCGTGCAATACGCCTTCGATCTTCACCGCGGTCACCGCCGCGCCTTCAATGGAAGACAGCAGCACGCGCCGCAGGGCGTTGCCGATGGTGGTGCCGAATCCGCGTTCAAACGGCTGCGCGTAAAAGCGGCCGTACTTGTCGGTAAGTGTTTCAGTGTCAGTTGCCAGACGCTTGGGTTTTTGAAAACCTCTCCAGAGAACCATTCGTTTTTGTCCTTTCAACTCCGCTCCGGTTGGCGCATGCGGCGTGGCCGCAAGGCTGGTTTGGCGCGGGCGATTGAGTAGTGGAGCAGTCTGCAAAACTGACTACTGCCGTATCAGCCATCGGGCGATCCGCTTGCAATCGAGGGCCTTGGGGCAGATGTCCATCGCGCGGCGACGAACATCAGTTTACAAACCGGTCCACTGCCAATTTTCGTTTGATGAATTTGTGGGAACCTATTGGATGTCCGGTTCCGTCACATCGATTCATCAGGCGGCCAGGGGCGGACCTGCGTCCGCCCGGGGCCGGATTACTTGCTGTACAGTTCGACGATCAACTGTTCGTTGACCGGCGCGTTGATGTCTTCACGCTTCGGCAACGATAGAACTCGACCTTTCAGGTTGTCGCGGTCCACTTCCAGCCAGCCCACCACCGGCTGATGGCTGGAGTAGTCGCGCGCACCTTCAATCACGGTGAACTTTTTGGCTTTCTCGCGCACCTGGATCTCGTCTCCCGCGCTTACCTGGTAGGAGGGAATGTTCACGCGGCGGCCATTCACGTCAATGTGGCCGTGGCGCACAACCTGTCTCGCCTGCCGCCTTGAAGTCGCAAAACCCAGCCGGTACACCACGTTGTCCAGGCGAAGCTCCAGCTGCTGCAACAACAGCTCGCCGGTGACGCCGGGCTTGCGCGCCGCCTTTTCAAAGTAGTTGCGGAACTGGTTTTCCAGGGTGAAATACATGCGCTTGGTCTTCTGCTTTTCCCGCAGCTGCAGGCCGTAGCCCACGACTTTGGCCTTGCGGTCCTTGCCATGCTGGCCGGGAGCGAAGTTGCGCTTTTCCACGGGGCACTTGTCAGTGAAACACTTGGCCCCTTTCAGGAACAATTTCATGCCTTCGCGACGGCAAAGGCGGCATACTGCACCTTTATATCGTGCCATTATTTCTCCTCTTCGAGCGGCGATCGGTTTACAGGAGGCGTTCCCTTCGTCCCGATCCGAATTTAGCTGCCGGCGTCCAGCCACCGGCTTCTAAAACTTGTTTCTTTTCCCACCGCAACCAGTTCGCTGGAAACCTGTTGCCAGTGGCAGGCGCATCACACACGCCGTCTTTTTGGCGGCCGGCATCCGTTGTGCGGAATCGGCGTTACGTCCTTGATGGTCTTTACGTCAAGCCCCGCTGCGGCCAGGGCGCGGATGGCCGATTCGCGTCCCGAACCCGGCCCGTTCACCCG
>DASTPO010000014.1:0-7206 GCA_035762225.1 Candidatus Angelobacter sp. | reverse complement strand
ACCGCATCTTCACGCCGTGGCTTCTCCTGAAATTGCGTAATCCGGCCGAGAGGATCGGTTTTCACCACGCCATATTTTGAGACATCTTCTTCCGGCACTTCGCGCAGGACCAGCGTGGCAATGGATTTCCTGGCACGGTGAAACTTGAGCACGGCGTCCAGGTCGACGTCCACCAGGGCATCACCGCATAGCACCACGAAAGTTTCATCGAAGAACCCGGAGAAATCGTGGATCCTGCGCATGCCGCCGGCAGAGCCGACCGCCACTCCTTCCAACTCGCCTTTTACCAGGGTGCCTTCAAAGGAATAGGCCATACGCACCCCGTGTCGGTCGCCATCGCGAAAATAGTTCTCGATCACCGGGGCCAGGTGGCTGGTGTTGACCATGATCTCGCTCACGCCGTGGGCGCGGAGGTGGTCAATCAGAAATTCCATGACCGGTTTCCGGATCAGCGGAATCATGGGTTTGGGAATCACGTTGGTAATAGGCCGCACGCGTGTTCCTTTGCCCGCTGCAAGGATCATTGCCTTCATGAAAACAACCTCCGCAAAAAATCTTCAGTCACAAGCACCTCTGTAAACCGCAATCAGGAAACCTCCAGGGCAAGCAGGGATACGTCATCCGCAAACTCCGGCGACTCGGCCCAGCCCTGCATGGTCCACTCCAGAGAGCGCATCATGCTTTCCAGCGAGCAACGGCGATGTTTATCCAGAAACTCCATGAGCCGTTCGGTCCCGAACTGCTCGCCGTTCCGGTTCGCGCATTCCAGGATGCCGTCAGAGCTCAGGAACAGGCGGTCACCCTTTTCGATCTCTTCATCGATGAGGTCATAGGTCATATCGGCCACCACGCCGACAGGGAAGCCGCCGTCACCCATGGTGACGGGAGGCTGTCCCAGGCGCAGAAGGATCGGACTGGGATGGCCGGCTTGTACCAGCTGCAGACGCTTTTCTTTCTGATTCAGGACGCCATAGGCCATGGTGAAATACATGTCGCCCTGGTCCTGAAACCTGCGATTCAATTCGGCGATTGCTTCGTCTGGCGGGCGGACCCTGTAGCCTTCTCCGCTCAATACCGGTTCCACCAGCGGGCTGTTTTTCAGCGGACGCGTGGTGAGCATCTTGCTGAGAGTCACCGACAGCATTGCCGCGGGTATGCCATGGCCGGAGACATCCAGCGCGTAAAAGCCAACTGAGTTGTTGCTCAGCGCGAAGTAATTGAAAATGTCTCCCGCCACGCCGCTGGCGGGAAGGAACAGCGAATCAAAATGAATGTTCTGGATGGTGGCGGCAACAGGCAGCAGGCTGCGCTGCATCCTGGCTGCTGCCTGCAGATCATCGTGGATCGTCTGGTAGGCGTGAGAGAGCTTCTGGTTTATTTCCGCTAGATGGCGCTTGTCTTCTTCCAGCCGCGTCTCCAGGCGGATGACCCTCTCGCCGGCCGCCAGGCGCACCCAGAGCTCGTCTTTTTGAATGGGCTTGCTGAGGAAATCGTCGGCGCCCACGGTCAGGGCTTCAATCAGGTCAGCCCGCGAACTCTTGGCCGTACAAACGATCACATAAAGATAACGATCCATGAAGGTCGCACGGATCCTGCGCGTCAGCTCCAGCCCACTGACCTCGGGCATCAGCCAGTCAGTGAAGACCATGTTGAAAGATCCGGACTGCAACGCTTCCCAGGCCTGTGCGCCGTCAGCAACGGAAACCACTTCATGCCCGCGGCCGGCGAGAAGATGGGACAGCAGGCGACGCTGGAGTTCGTCGTCATCCGCAACCAGGATTCGCATCCGGGTTTGTGTGCTGCCGGTTCCGGTTTGTGCCAGCTCTCTGGTTTGCATCAGTTCACGTTCCATTGGCCGCAATCACGGGTAAACCGGCGATGACTGCGGATTCTGTCGAACAAGGGCTTCATGCCCGGCTCCTCGCTTCCGGCTTACCTACAAGCACCACTACAGAGCGGGCTTGAGCCACGTAATGCGTCTGTTCGGCGAGAGGGATTTCATGTTCCGGCTCGGCTATTCCGGCCTGAGTGTCGTCCGCGGTATCGGCAAAGCGCGTCCAACGCCAGCCTGCCAGCGACGGCAGTTCGAATCGCGCGGCCTCGTGATGAGTATTGGCGATCAGATAGATGTGGTCCGGTTGCGGAGCCGATTCAAAGATGTGGACGGCCAGCGAAGTCGAATCGTGACTCCAATCGGGATGATGAAGCTGCTTTCCGTGCCATTCCATATGAACGAGCGGGCCGCCCGCAGCGGGCAGGAACGTGCTGCGCCGCAGCACGCGATGAGCGCGCCGGAAAGCAATCAGCTTGCGAAAGAACTGTATCTGCGCGCGATGACGCGACACCAGCGTCCAATCCACCCAGCTCAGCTCATTGTCATGGCAGTAGAGATTATTGTTGCCCTGCTGCGTTCTGCCGAATTCGTCGCCGAACAGCAGCAAGGGCACCCCATGAGACAGCAGAAGCAGCGCGGCAAAGTTTCTTATCTGGCGGCGGCGGAGATTGACGATCTGTGAGTCGTGGGTGGGCCCTTCCGTTCCGCAATTCCAGCTGACATTGTGAGAGCATCCGTCACGATTTTCTTCACCATTGGCTTCGTTGTGCTTTTGTTCGTAGGAGACCAGGTCAGCCAGCGTGAAGCCGTCATGGCAGGTGACAAAATTGATGCTGTGGCTTGGCGCGCGACCATCGGCCTGGTAGAGGTCGGAGCTGCCGGCCAGACGCGTTGCCATGGCGGACGCCATGCCGTGATCGCCACGTACAAAACGGCGAATATCGTCACGATACCTGCCGTTCCATTCTGCCCAGCGCTGTTGCGCAGGGAAGGTGCCCACCTGGTAGAGGCCGGAAGCGTCCCAGGCTTCAGCGATAAGCTTGGTGCGGGCCAACACAGGATCAGAAGCTATGCGTTCCACCAAAGGCGGGTTGGAGAGGACAGCCCCGTCACGGCCGCGACCGAGAATTGATGCCAGATCAAAGCGAAAGCCATCTACATGAAATTCGGTCACCCAATAGCGCAGGCAATCCAGCACCAGGTCGCGAAAGACCGGATGATTGCAGTTCAGGGTGTTGCCGCAACCGGAATAGTTGCGGTCATCGCCGGTGGCCGGATCCAGCAGGTAGTAGACGGAATTATCCAGGCCGCGAAAGCTTGAGCTGGGATGCGAGCGCTCACCTTCACCGGAATGATTGAAGACCACATCCAGAATCACTTCGATTCCCGCTGCATGGAATTTCTTTACCATCTGCTTCAGCTCCCGGGCGGTTGCCGAGGCTGACGGTGTGGAACCGTATGGGAGGTGTGGCGCAAAAAAAGAAAGTGGGTGGTAGCCCCAGAAATTGGCTAATTTCCTGCCCGTAACGGGGTTGGTGCGCGGGTTGTCGGCTTCATCGAATTCAACCACAGGCATCAGCTCAACCGCGGTAATGCCAAGTTCATGAAGATAAGGAATCTTTTCCGCCAGCGCAGAGAACGTGCCCGGGTTTGCGCATAGCGAGGTGTCGTCGCGGGTAAAGGCGCGCACGTGCAGTTCGTAAATGACCGAATCGGCCAGCGGCAGATCCAGAGGCTGGTCATGCTCCCAGTCAAAATCATGCTCCACGATCACTGACCGCCGGACCTCGCCGGCGAAATTGCCATTGTTCGCTGCAATCATGGTCCGGGAGCAGCCGTGCGCGTAGGGATCGAGAAGCACAACCGCTGGATCAAAGCGATGGATCGGATTTGCCGGCAGCCCGCGGCGATCCACCCGGTAACCGTATTCAAGCCCGGGATCGATAGCGCCGACGAAGGCATGCCAGATGTTTCCGGTGCGATTGACCCGGGGATCGAAGGGAAACTCAGCGATGGGACCCATTTCACCGGGGCGAAACAAGACCAGGGTGACGTGCGTGGCGTGTTCGGAGAACACGGCGAAATTCACCCCGCCGCGCTCCACCGTGGCCCCAAGAGGCAGAGCGCGGCCGCGCGAGACCTCAAACCCCGGGCCGATGACCTCAAGGAGTTTTTCCTTGTGGCTGCGGGCGGAGGTTCGTGATCTTGCTGCGATGGGCTTAGACGCCAATGGATTTGATCCCCCACGTTTCCCTGGCGTACTCGAGAACGGTGCGATCACTGCTGAACTTGGCGCTGCGGGCCACGTTCAGAATGGCTTTACGCGCCCAGTCAGAGCGATGCAGGAAGTCATGGCTGACGCGCTGCTGCGCGGCCACGTAGGATTCGAAATCGGCGAGATGAAAATAGTAATCGCCGTGGGAGAGAAGCGCGTCATAAATGGGGCGGAAGATGCCGGGCTCATCCGGGCAGAACCGGTCATCCACCAGTGAATCCACAACGCGCCGGATTGCCGGTGACGCGTGGTAATACTCCCACGGGCTATAAGAGCCGCGAGCAGCTTCGATTTCGTGCGCCTTGAGGCCGAAGATGTAAATGTTTTCTTCGCCCACTTCTTCCCTGATCTCAACGTTCGCGCCATCGAGCGTGCCGATGGTGAGGGCGCCATTCATCTGGAATTTCATGTTGCCGGTGCCGGAGGCTTCCATCCCCGCGGTGGAGAGCTGCTCACTCAGGTCGGCGGCGGGAATGATTTTTTCCGCCAGGGTAACGCGGTAATCCTGCATGAAGACGACCTTCATCAGGCCGCTGACATGCGGATCACGGTTCACTACCGAGGCGATGTTGTTGATCAATTTAATGATCAGCTTGGCCATGTGGTAGCCGGGCGCGGCCTTGCCACCAAAGATGTGGGTGCGCGGAACAACGGGCACACGGCCATCTTCGACCACGGAAAGATAGGAATGGATCACATACATGGCGTTCAGGAGCTGGCGCTTGTACTCGTGAATGCGCTTGATCTGAACGTCAAACAAGGAAGCGGGATCGATGGTGATCTGCTCGGTTTCGAGCACCAGGCGTGCCAGGTTCTCTTTGTTATGCCTTTTCACCGCCAGAAATTCGTTCTGAAATTTCGAGTCTGAGGCGCGGGACTCCAGTTTGCGAATCAACGGGAAGTCGGCGACCCAGTTTTTACCGGCGCAGCGTGTGATAAGAGAAGCCAGTCCGGGATTGGCGCTGGCCAGCCACCGGCGATGGGTCACGCCGTTGGTCTTGTTACTGAATCGTTCCGGCCAAAGCTCGTTGAAGTCGGGCACGAGCCTGGTCTTGACAAGTTCGGAATGCAGCGCGGCGACACCGTTGATGCCGTGGCTGCCGATGATGGCCAGGTTAGCCATGCGAACATGCTTCTGGCCGCCTTCTTCAATCACTGACATGCGCTGGATGCGTTCCTGCTGGTCGCCAAAGCGGACCATCACTTGTTGCAGGAAGCGGTGATTGATCTCCTGAATGATCTGCATGTGGCGCGGGAGCACGCGTTCCATGAGCGGGACAGGCCATTTTTCCAAAGCTTCCGGCAGCAATGTGTGGTTGGTGTACCCGCAGGTGGCCTGCGTGATCGCCCACGCGCTCTCCCACGGGACGTCAAATTCATCGACGAAGAGGCGCATCAGTTCGGCTACGGCCAGCGCCGGATGAGTGTCATTGAGCTGGATGGCCACGTGGTCAGAGAACTGTTGTAGCGGAGCATCGGGATAATCTTTGCGAAACTTGCGGATGGCATCACGCAGGGCGCAGGCCACCATGAAGTATTCCTGGATCAGGCGTAATTCCTTGCCGGACGCCACCGCGTCAGAGGGATACAGGACCTTGGACACGGTCTCCATGGAGATCTTGCGCTCCACGGCCTTGATGTAATCTCCGGAGTTGAAGATCTGCATGTCAAAGTCGTCAGAGGCGCGAGCCGAGTAGAGGCGGAGATAGTTGACGGTCTGGCCGCCGAATCCGACGACGGGAAGATCATGCGGGACGCCGACAATCACCTGCCAGTCAACCCACATGGGGTTGTAACCGCCATCGCGGCCATTTGCATGCTCAATACGGCCGTAAAGCGGTACGGTGCAGACTTCCGCGGGACGCTCGATCAACCAGGGAGAATCCGCCGTGACCCACTGCTCGGGCCTTTCCTTCTGGTGTCCGTTTTCGATTTCCTGCTTGAACAGGCCAAACTGATAGTTGATGCCGAAGCCGTAGGCGGGCATGCCGAGCGTGGCCAGCGATTCCATGAAGCAAGCCGCCAGCCGTCCCAGGCCGCCATTGCCCAGCGGCGCGTCGGGTTCGCTGTCGGCAATTTTCTCCAGGCTGAAGCCGTAGCGTCGCGTGGCTTCATCCGCTTCCTTGGAAAGGCCCAGATTGAACAGGTTGTTGCGCAGCGACTGGCCAATCAGAAATTCCGCCGAGAGATAGATCAGGCGTTTGGCATCATGCGCCTGAAAGCGTTCTTCCGTCTTGAACATGCCGTCCATCAGGCGGTCACGGACGGAATGGGCCAGAGCGTGGAAGATGTCCCGCTCCGTGGCGTCATTTTCACGTTTACCTACGGTGTAACGCAGGTGGTATTCAAGAGCGTCTGCTAAGAGTGCCTTTTTTGCGGCGGTCGCCGTTGCGTGGGACATATGTTTCCCTCAGTTCTTGCATCGGCAGATACAAAGGAGGATTTAGCGAGAGCGAAAGAATGAGTTTGCGATCGTGCGAAACCGGGCTTCCAGCGCGATTTTTCGCCGGTTTCCAGGTGTCGCCTTAGAGGCCAAAGAATTATGAGAAGTTTTCAATCTGAGCAGACACGCTGATTTTCGATCATAATCAGGTGTTCGCCTGATGCGCCGCCGAATCACAAAGGGAACGTTAACGACTTGAAAACATGACCAAACACGTTGCCTTGATTACCTGGGCCGGTCTGCCGCACGGCGCCGCCAGCGAGCGTCTGTTGCTGCCGCTTCTGGCCGCCGCCGGCGTGAACGCGAAGATTGTGACCTGGAGCGACCCCGCGATCGACTTTTCCGGTTTCGACCTCATAGTGCTGCGCTCCTGCTGGGATTACCATCTGCGCGATGCCGAGTTCATCGAATGGCTTACGCGCACAGCCCGCGCAACGCCGATCGCCAATGACCTTGAAACCGTGTTGTGGAACCGCAACAAAGCTTACCTTGAGGAACTTGCGAGCCAGCGGATTGAGATTCCGTCAACCATCTTCATCAATGCGCAATCGACCCTCCCGATGCAGATCCAGCGTTGGGAAAAAATAGTAGTAAAGCCGGCGGTTTCAGCATCCGCACATAAAACCTGGCTGTACGCCCGTGACTCCCTACCCG
>DASTPO010000013.1:0-3312 GCA_035762225.1 Candidatus Angelobacter sp. | reverse complement strand
GTCCACGCCGTTGGCTTTCAGGCTTTCAATACAGCGGTCCAGGCCGCCTTCTTTCTTGGCCGGGTTGGTGCGCGAGGTGCGCAGGATGGTGCCGCCCTGCGGCAGAATGCCTTTCACCGCCTCCAGGTCGAGCGGTCGAGTCACGTTTTCCAGCACGCCGCGCCAGCCTTCCAGGAAGCCGACAAATTCGTAGTCATGATGAAAAATGCCCTTTCTCACGATCGCGCGAATCACCGCGTTTAGTCCTGGACAATCGCCTCCTCCAGTAAGAATGCCGATCTTCATTTCTATCCCCTCACTTCTGTGGTTCCGAATTGATCTTGTACAACCGGTATGGCCCCGCCTGGGCCGCCTTTATGTATCGTGACCAGAATGTCTCATCTACCTTGAAAGACGCAAGTTCCTGCGGGCCCACCAGCACATAATCCACGCCGTATTGGCGCAGCAGGGCACCGGCTGCGGGCGCACCTGAATAGATGCTTTCGATATCGGCGTTGCGCTGCGAATAATTCAATCCCCGCGACCACATCCACCCCGGATATCCGAGCAGCGAGCGCCGTCCGGTAAGAAATACCGGCGAGTTGTAGACCGGCGCATGCAGCACCAGCGCGCGCGGCGCCGTCTGCCGGCATATGGTGTCCGCCAGCGCAATGCCCTGAGGCTCAAATTCCTGGTATTCGGTTGACGAGGTGATCACGCGCAGCACGTCCAGCCCGCCCGCCAGAATCAACGTGGTAAAAAACAGCGGGGCCAGCCAGCGAAGAAATGATTTCCTTGACCACCATCTGGCCAGCAGCAACGCCACCAGCGGCGTGGAAGCGAGGTACCAGACAAATAGAACTTTTATGTTGTCCCATATCCACGGGGCCAGCCTTATCAGGTTGGGAACAATAAAACAAAAAAGAAAGGGGGTGTAGAACTTGAGCAGGCGCGGGGAAAGAGCGAGATCGCCGCGCCGCCACAGAAGGGCCACCAGCAGGAGCGGAATGAACAGCCCGGTATTCGCGAGCCAGAACCAAAGAATGTTGTGATCGGCGTGGTCCCACCCAGGCTGCCATCCCAGGTAGCTGCGAGCGTTGACGCCGCCGGTATGGGCTAGCCAAAAAACCTCCGGCAAGGCGACTGGAACCGCGACCGCGAAGAAGCGCAGCCAGCTTCGCCAAACAGGAAACAGAGGGGTCAGGCATACGCCGGCGGCCATCACTACCAGAAATGTGTGGGCATGGATCAACGGCAGCAGACCGGCAGCGAGTCCGGCGGCAAACATCCGCCGCCCGGCAAGAGCCTGCGGCTCGGCCAAAGCCTGCGCGCCTGCGGCTGATTTACGGCGTTTTGACTGGCGTGGTTGCTTGGGTGATAAAGGTCGTTGCTGATTCGCATCGGCTTCCACGCCCGATGCAGGAGATTCCGGTTGGCCGAGCGCCACCCACCATTGACAAAAAATGAAGATGGCCAGAGGCAGGCCGAAAAGAATGCTGCGCTGCGGCACGAAAAGAGTAGTCACTGAGTTGCCCCAGCGCAGAATGCTGTTGGGGACAATGGTGTAATCGTGGGGCAGGTTAGTGAACAGGGAAAATATTCCGCCGCTGGGGACAGGATCGGAAAAGAGCAACCACCATCCCAGGCCGCCGCTGAACAACACCAGCACCGGAGCTATGACGCCGGCCAGCCGGTTGCGGGTGAGCAGCAACGTCCAGTAATGCATCGATCCCACCAGCGCCAATCCCAGCACCATGTTTTGCAGCCACATGGCTGGAATCACGCCAGCTCCGGCCCGCACCATCATGGCGGCGAGAAAATCAACCAGAAAAGGATAGGCAAAGCGCACGCCGGAATAGGTAGGATCTTCCGGCGGAATGTTATGTCCCTGCGCGAAGCTGTTGATAATTTGCAGGTGTAACGGAAGGTCGCCAAGGTTGTTGACGATGCCGGTGAAAATACCCGCCCCGCTTTGAAACACCGCCCTGCTGAAGACCAATCCCAGGACCAGGCCAATGGCTAGATAGAAAATCAGGTATTTCACAGTCCGGCCAGTGGCTTTAGTTTCGCGACGCTGTGAAGACATGTTGGCGACAACCACGCCGCGATAGTCCGGACGAAGCAGCAGGAGAAATGACGACAGCAGAATCGATGCGCTTAGCGCGACGCTGGCGGCAGTGAGACCAAGCGCCAGCGACATCAGAAATCCGACGGAAGCCAGCAGCGGCAGGCCGACACATGTTCCCAGACAGATGCGGGCCGCGCGAGGGGTTTTGTGGTCAAAAAGAAAGGTGAGCAGGGTGCCGGCTGCGATGGCAATCAGCAGCAGAAGGGATGCGGCGATCATGGTAAGGCGCGCCCGTGAGACACGTCATGGCAGTGCGCGAACAAGAAAGCAGTCGCCTCCCTTAAGGCGCTTTCATTCTAAATTATGCTGCGACCTGCTGGTGGGAGCCTGCTGTATCCATGTTATATATGAGCTGATGCGCGTTCTCCGGGGCACAATTTCAGCCGCAATCATTTTAGGTCTGGCGCTCAACGCCAGGGCCGCTCAAACTCAACATCAGCTGGCGCTGCATGATCTTAAAGGCGGGTCGCACACGCTGGAGGAGTACCGCGGCAAACCGGTGGTTCTTAACTTCTGGGCCACATGGTGCGTGCCCTGCGCCACGGAAATGCCTCTGCTCAGCGAGATGCAGGGCCGGTATAAAGGCAGGGTCGTGTTTATCGCCGCCTCAGTTGACGACGAGGACATGAAACCGGCCGTAGAAGCTTTTATCAAGAGGCACACACTGGGCGGATTGACCGTGATGATGGGAGCAACGCTCGACAGCCTGACCGATTTCAAATTGGCCCAGGTGATGCCGGGCACCGTGTTCATAGACGCCGAGGGAAACATCGTGGACCGCATGAGCGGCGCGCTGAAACGCCCGGCGCTCGCAGAGCGGTTGCGGAAGATGGCGGGAGAGCCCGCTCTTCTTCCGGCCGCAACAAAAAAGCCTGCAAAAAAGACCCGATAATCCTTCCTCTCGTGTCGGCATTCAAGCGCAGTGAAGAAATATCTGAATCTGCCTGGCTGGGACTATGGCTGCGACCGAGTGGCAATGAAGTCAAAGTTCCCGCGAAACAAAACGCTCGCAAACGCCAACGGCGCATTAGAAGATGAAGGATTAAGGGCATCCGAGTAACCCTCGCCGAGGGCAACCCACCGCATCCCCACCTGCTCTGACTTTAGATGGCTTACCTGGCCGGAGCCCAGTTGTAACAAAAACCGAACCAGGAGTTTGTCCATTGAAGAAGATTTTTCTGATCGTTGTTTGCTTTGCTGTATGT
>DASTPO010000012.1:0-9449 GCA_035762225.1 Candidatus Angelobacter sp. | reverse complement strand
AACGTTCCCGATACCATTCGCAAGGTCGCGGCCAAACTCTATGCGGACAAAGCCACACGGGGCGGCGCCAAGAAGGAATGAGCGTTTGCCGGTCACACCGGGTCCGTGATGCACATCAAAGACAAACCTTTGGGCCGGATTCATGCTTCTCATAGAATGGGATCTGGCGTGGAGTTAAACGTGAAGACAACTGCAACCGATGAGATCGGCGAGCTGCTCAAGCGCAGCAAAACCATTGCCGTGGTGGGCCTGTCCGACAGCCCGCTGCGGCCGAGCTATGGCGTATCGGCTTATATGCAAAGCCATGGTTATCGCATTGTTCCAGTGAACCCGGAAATCAACGGCTCGCTGGGAGAAAGAGCGGTGCCGGCGCTCGCAGACGTGCGGGAGCAGATCGACCTGGTCGACGTTTTTCGCCGTTCCGAATTTGTGCCCGAAATCGTGGATGAGGCCATCCGGCTGAAAGTACCCGCCATCTGGCTGCAGGAAGGCGTGGTTCACGAAGCGGCCGCGGCAAAGGCGCGCAAAGCCGGCATTACCGTGGTGATGGATAAATGCATCCTGAAGGAGCACCGAGCGCGGTTCAGATAATGATTTTTCGGCGCAAGATTGGGTCTACTTGTTTTCTCGGAATCGCAGAGTTTGCTTTGGTCCGAGCAGCTTTACTTTGGGACGGGAAGTAGCGACCTCAATCTTGTGGTTGCCTGCTGCGGAAGCTAGCGCAAAGTCGATACGATACATTTTCCGGCTGAACGTAACGATCTCCTTCGCGACTTCCGTACATTCCTTTTTCGAACCAGAGTGCAATTTAGCGCCGCCGGAGGCGCGGGCTAATTGCACAAGCGCATTTTCTTCATCTGAAGCCGGTGTGCGCTGGGAACTCCCCGGTATGGAAAAGAACAGGGGAACACCAGCGCCAGAGGCACTTTCCCTTACTTCATCCAAAGTAGTGCTGCTTTGATTGTCTCCACCGTCGGTGATCACCCAGATGATCTTGCGGTGTTCCGGGGGTGAGTGTTTCGATAGGTATCCGAATCCTGAAACCAGAGAATCGTATAAGGCGGTAGCGCCGGAGGGTTGGATCCTGCTGATCGCCGCTTCAATCAGGCCGGGGTCTGTGGTGAGTTCCTGCAATAATCCGGGCTTGTCTGAGAAAACGGCAACCGCGACGCGATCGCCTCTCTCAGTGATCAATGAGCTTACCTGCTGGACTGCCGCGCCAATCGAGGGCTTCCACAGCTCCTCGGTTCTCATGGAGTTACTGGAATCGATGAGAAGCAGCCAATCCACCGGATCGCGGCCAGCGTAGGCAACCGAACTCACCGGCACGGGCACGCCATCGACCTTAAGCGAGAATTCTTTTGCGCTCAGATCAGCGACGGGATTGTGGGTCTTGTCTTCCGCCGCCACACTGACTACAAGGCTGTGATTCGGTGAATCCCCAACTGCAAACGATATTATGGCGAAGGCGAGTAAGAACAGGAACAAGGATGAGGCGATTTTCAGTAGGCGCAAAGTCTTCCATCTTTCCTGACGCGGGAGAACGTCAACTAAGGCTCACTTCAGCGTGTTTATCAATATTAATCTATTTGACGCAAGAGAATGGGAGATGTCATTGACGGAGCCATCTGGCTGCAGGAAGGCGTGGTTTACGAAGTGGCCGCCGCAAAGGCGATGCAAACCGGGCATTTCAGTGGTGATGGAAAATGCATCCTGAAGGAGCACCGAAGAACGTTTAGGTGATCGATCAACCATGAACGCTGCATGCAAAAGGGCATCAGTTTTCGCTGATGCCCATTTTGGTCTATCTGCTGAAGTAGTTTCGGTTCGCGCCATCATAGCGCTTCGAAGCAAGGCAGCATTTCTTGAAATTTGCGTCCTGAGCCGCACGGGCAAAGGTCGTTCCTTCCAAGCTTTTCACGCAACTCTTTCGTGCCGCCACGGAGCGTCCTGAAAGCCGCGTTTCACGTTGGTCTCAGAAGCGAAAGCCGTGACGGCGCTTGCTGCTGGGGATGAACGTTGGCAGGTCTTCAAATTGGAATTCCACGGTAGTTTCTCCTTTGCGATGAATTGGCGCCCGCCACATCACGCGAAGGAGCATGTCAAGTTCATTATAGACTGCGTCCGCTTCTCGCTGTCCGTGTGAGCCCCAACTTCTTTTGCAGCTGCGATTGTTCACACGTTACGAGACTAGAACGCATCTATCTCCGCATGACCAGGGTGCCCGCGATCATGTCGTGCAAAGCCTGCTTTTTCTGGGTAAAGCCCGCCATCATGTACCCGATGCAGAGGATGAAGCCGGAGAGGAACTTTGCGAAATGTCTGCCGGTGGCCTGGCCGAAGGAGATCCGGCGCCCTTGCTGGTCAGTGACATAAATATTCAAAGCGCGTTTGCCGATCGTGGCCTGCCGTTCCGAGCTTTCCTGCAGCGCGAAATATAGCCATAGGCCAACAATGTTGCCGACCACACCTAAAATCGGGATCAGGGACAGGAGGCCTAGAGGTATGAGCAGGATCAATATATCCAGCACGTACGCACCCACCCGCATCCAGAAACCTGCGTACGGAGTCACGCCAGCAACGGGAGCGGTCCCCGTATAAGGTGCGGTCTGCATGGAGCCAGGAGGCACTGTGCCATATTGCTGCGGCGGCGCTGACGGAGGCACCGACGACATTGCCGATGGTTGCGGAGGCGGTGGGGCCATCGCCGGAGCTGTCCCTGTCGCGGCAATAGGCCGTGAGGCTGCCGGGGCAGCCGCCGCCACAACGTTGCCGCACTTCGCGCAAAACCGCGACTGCGAATCCATCGCTGTCCCACATTGACTGCAAAAAATTGTTTCGTTCATGGCGCGATACTATAGCCCCGGGTAGAAACCTTGTAAAGATCGATTTTGGGCCGTTTTGATGGTTCGCGTAGTTGTAAGGTACTAAGGCTGATCAGAGAGTTTCCCTGAGTTATATCGTCGTCTGCATGTCTCCCGGGCGCCGATTTGGAGGGGCAGAGCAATGAACTTTTTCAGCCGGTCGGTTCATTGGTGCCTCTGCGTGGCTCGGACTTTCCTTTTTTATGGCCTTCTTTGCTTTCCTGGTTGCGCAGTTCTTCTTTCCTCCTCTTGATTTCGTCCATCCGCTGGCTTAGCGCCTTTTCACGGCCTTCCTGCGTAGGATGGTAGTATTCCCGGCCGCGCAGGTTGTCCGGCATGCATTCCATGTCAGCAACCTTTTCTTCCAGATCGTGGGCATACTGGTAGCCCTTGCCGTAGCCGACCTGTTTCATTAACTTTGTGACGGCGTTACGGATGTGCAGCGGCACAGGTTCGGCGGCAGTCTTCTCCACGTCCTCCAGGACTGCGCCGTAAGCGGTGTAAAGCGCATTCGATTTCGGCGCCAGCGCCAGATAGGCCACGGCCTGCGCCAGGGCCAGCGCGCCTTCCGGCATGCCAAGAAAATCGATAGCGTCCTTAGCCGAAAGGCAAAGGTTGAGCGCTTCCGGTGCGGCCAGGCCGACATCCTCTGACGCCATGCGGACCACGCGGCGCGCAATATAGAGCGGATCTTCTCCCGATTCCAGCATGCGTCCCAGCCAGTAAAGAGAGGCGTCTGCGTCACTGTTGCGGACAGCTTTATGCAGAGCGGAGATCAGGTTGTAATGCTCTTCGCCAGACTTGTCGTAGAGCAGAACGCGTTTCTGGAGTGTGTCCTTGATTATTTGTTCGGTGATCTCGCCGCTGTTGCCGGCCGTGGCGGCGGCCACTTCCAGCACGTTGTACGCGGAGCGCGCGTCGCCACTGCTGTAGGCGGCTATTTGTTCAAGCACTGGATCGGCGGCGGAAAGCTTCATTTTGCCCAGGCCGCGCTCGCTGTCTTCCAGTGCGCGACGCAGCAACAACACCACCTGATCTTCAGTGAGTTGATTGAGGATATAGACGCGGCATCGCGAAAGCAGAGCGCCGTTGATCTCGAATGACGGGTTTTCTGTGGTGGCCCCGATCAGGCGGATATTGCCGCGCTCCACATGCGGGAGAAACGCGTCCTGCTGGGCGCGGTTGAAGCGGTGAATCTCGTCGATGAAGAGAATGGTGCGCGTGCCGTAGGCGCGGGCCTTTTCCGCATCGGCCATTACCTGCTTGATTTCCTTGATGCCGGAGAGCACCGCTGAAAATTCGATGAACTCAGCCTTGGTGGCGTGGGCGATGATCTGTGCAAGCGTGGTCTTGCCCGTACCGGGCGGCCCCCAGAAGATGATGGAGCCGGGATCGTCGCGCTCGATTTGTAGCCGCAGAGGCTTGCCCGGGCCAACGATATGTTCCTGGCCCACGAATTCATCGAGCGTGCGCGGGCGCATGCGGTCGGCCAACGGTCGCGCGCCTTTGCCTTGCTGTTCCGGAAGCGCTTGAAATAACGACATGCTTGAAAAACCTTATCACTGATCAACACGGATGGACTGATTCATAAAAGGCCTTTTCGATCTGAGTTGGTCAGTCTCTATCAGTGTTAATGCCCCGTCTCTGTCTCGCCGCTTCGTACAACAAGATCGAGGCGGCTATGCCGGCATTCAGTGATTCCACGCGCGATGAATGCGGAATGGTTACCAGTTCATCGACGGCAGCAAGGATTTCTGCCGGAACTCCAGCGCCTTCATTCCCCACCACCACCATGGCCGCGCCCGTAAAATCGGCTTCATGCAACGGCTTGCCTTTGTGGGAAGAGGTGGCAATCACGCGCACTCCTTTCTGCCTGAGCAAAGCAATGCTTTCGCCCAGCTTCACGCGAAGCATAGGCTGCCGAAACAACGACCCGGCCGAGGCGCGCACCACTTTGGGATTGAAATGGCTCACGGTTTTTTCGCCCAGGAGAATGGCACGCGCGCCGAAGGCTTCCGCAGAACGAATGATCGTCCCCAGATTCCCGGGGTCTTGAATACCGGCGACGGCAACCAGCAGAAGGTCTGGGCCAGAATGATCCAGAAGGTCTTCGAATCTTGCCGCACGCAGTTTCACCAGAGCGGCCACACCCTGAGGGGCCTCGGTGTTCACGGCGCTGGAGAAGACATCGTCAGGCAACAGGAGCGTTTCCACCTGGCTGCCGATTTGCGGCAGAAGGCGGACGGCATGGGAGCGGCCGGAGTCGCTGAAAAAGACAGTCTGAAAGCGCAGCCCGCTGCGAATGGCCTCTTCAATAATGCGTGTGCCTTCGATGGCGATGTAGCCCATCGCATTGGGTTCAGACTGTGCAAACGCCTTGCGCAGGTCTTTAACCACCGCATTCTGGCGGCTGGCGACACGGCGGAGGCGGCTTTCGGCTTCATTGGGAACGGGCATCGTTAGCCATCATACTGGCAGGAGAAAGATTTCATAAAGTATGGCTCTAGGCTTTCCGGGCAAGCTGGTTTATTCTTAGTCGTTTGTCGCTGGATTCAAACCCTGGTTCTTCCGGACAGGATGTGCGCCTGTTCTATTTTTCGGCAAGCGGGAGTAGATATTTGGCTGCGGAAATCATCAAGATCAACCCTGAAACGCCGGACATGCGTCTGGTTTCCTATATCGCGGACCGCATTAAGGCGGGGCAGGTGGTGGGCATGCCCACAGACACCTTTTATGGCCTGGCGGCCGATCCGCTCAACCTGCGCGCGGTGGACCTGATCTATGACGTGAAGACGCGCAGCCGCCACAAGCCGCTATCCCTGCTGATTGAAAGCGTGGAGCAGGCGGAATACCTGGCGCGCCCGCTGCCCGACGTGTTCTATGACATTACCCGCAAATACTGGCCGGGACCGCTAACCATCATCGTGAAAGCGTCTTCGCGGCTGCCCCTGAAAGTTACGGCCAATACCGGCAACGTGGCGCTGCGGGTACCAGCTTCACGCGTGGCGGTGGAGGTGATTCGCGCGGCCGGCGTCCCCATTACTGCAACCTCGGCCAATATCAGCGGCGCGAGCGAATGCACCACCGCGGATGGAGTGCGGGAGCAATTGGGCAATCGCATCAGCATGATCGTGGACGGCGGCACCAGCCCGCGCGATGTGGCTTCCACCATCATCAACATGAGCGAGCCGGGACGAATCACTATTCTCCGCCAGGGCGCCATTCCGGAGAGCGAATTGGCTGAGTTCCTGAATTGAATGGCGACAAAGCGCTGGAAAAAATGGCTGCTATGGCTGCTGCTGGCCCCGGTGTGTTTTGCCGCCGTGGCGTATTGGCGCATTCTCAGCCAGTCTGTGCGGGATGAAGCGCGTCCCGCGGATGCAATCGTCGTTTTCGGCGCGGCCCAGTATGACGGGCGGCCTTCGCCGGTTTATAAGGCCCGGCTGGATCACGCCGCGCAGCTTTATCATCGCGGCCTGGCGCCGATGGTCATCATTACCGGAGGCTCCGGCAACGATCCTCGTTTCAGCGAAGGAGTTGTTGGTCGCGAATACCTGAAAACCCTGGGCATTCCTGATGGCCAGCTCATCGCCGAAACGCAGAGCCCCGATACCGCGGAGTCAGCCCGTCGCGTGGCGACAATCATGCGCGTGAACGAAATGCGTACCTGCCTGGCGGTAAGCGATGGTTACCACATTTTTCGCATCAAGCAGATGCTTGGCCGCGAAGGAATCACCGTTTTCGGAGCGCCACGTCCTAATTCCCGACCACAAACTTTCTGGAAGCGGCAGGAATCTATCTGGCACGAGATTGGCAGTTACACGCTGTGGGTGTTGCACCTGTCGTGAACTCGGATGATCCTGAGGCGCTTCTGCGACTGGCCGAGACGGAATCAGCGCCCATGGTCGGCGGACGCACCGAGGGCACCTTTAGTGGCTCTTGACCTGATGTTCTGAAAATGCGAGTTCCATATGTGTGGGAGCACCGTCATACACGCTGTCGGCGATCAGCGAAACAGGCAGTTTCAGTCCGCTTATCGGCTGGTGCTGGATTTTTACGTCCAGATGCACTAATCCCGGGCCGGATGTAGGTTTGTAGTCTCCCACATATCCGGTAAGCTCAAAACCCTGGGAGGTCGAAACCAATTGCGGCTTCACGGTGCTCGCAAATTGCGCTGAGGTCACCTTTATTTCGCTGATCAACAAGTCCTTGCCAAGAAGCGTGACCACGTCTGAGTCGCCGTCTTTGTAGGAAAGCCGATATTGGCTGCCCAGATCCTCCAGCTTGTAATCGCTGGCCGCAGCGGGGAACGGCGAGGTAAGCATGAACAAAGACCAAGTGGCGAAGAAGCCGGAGACGGCCTGGTCAATTCCGCCGTAAATCTGTTCAAAACCCTTGCGCACCTGCTCATTGGGCGGCTCGGTATCAGTGCGATGCGTCACCGTCACCTTGCCGTCCTTATCCAGCAGCATGGTGAAATGCAGGCCATTCAGAAGCTTCAGCGCATTTTGTCCCTGTTCCGGGTTGGACTTCAGCTCATCCTTCAGTACCAGTTCCCAGTTCGGCTTGACCGTGGCCTGCAATTCGTCCAGTCCCTGTTTGCGGAGGCTATAGTAGGCGCGTTGCGCCTGTTGCAGCACCTGCTGATCGGCGATTGGCGCGACATTCGCGGCCTGGGCCGGCTGCACTGCGGGTGCTGGCTTGTTTTGTGCTACGGCGGTGAGACAGCCAGCCAGGACAAAGAATGAGCAAATACCGACACAGCAAGCTTTCATCGGGAATCTCCAAAACGTCTTCTAAATAACTGAATTAAGGACTGCCCCTTTATTATGAGCGGCTGCATCGGGGCAAACGAGAGGAATCGGGTAGTCGGACATTACCCCGGTTTTTCTGCTGATTCCAAAGGGTTTACTCTTTGGTGTGAAATGAGATCCGCCTCGGGCGGGAGTTTGCTCTCATGGGTGGATCACACTGCCATCCATACCCACGCGATCCCGACCGTCGCGGCCGTGCTGAGCAGGTTTACCAGATCATTGTTAAGCCAGCCGCGACGCTCGAACAGAGCTCCCAGCAGGCTATCGACTAATGTCCCGAGAAATCCGGCTGCGATGATCGTGAGGCCCATCCGCGCTGAGACCAACCCGGAGAGCACGCTTGCCGCAGCTACCGATCCCGCGCCGAATATAGCGGCCACACATCCCAGGAAACTGATGCCGCCATCAGTCCCGGCAGGAACCGGTTTGAGGGTTGTGAGCAGCACGGTAAACCCGGGGAAAGCCATGCCGATCTCGCTTGACCCGGTGTCGGCTGCAGCCTCTGCCAGCGCTGCCAGCGCCAGAATCGGCCATTGTTGCGGCGCAGCGGCGACGACCAGGGCCGCGATGCCCAGATTGGCCATGGCCTGTGCGGCAGTGCGCCCTCCAGAGGGCTCCGCCGCGCGGAGCTGCTGCTTGCGCTGGTAGCCCGTTCGCGTTGCCAGCAGCGTTACGGCGAAAACTACCAGGAGAGCCAGAAACATGCGCCAGTCGCGTACGGCCATAATGAAGGCAACCGCCGAGCCCGCCAGCGCGCCGGTGAAATTGACGCCGCCGGCCAGCCACGCCAGCGCGGCAAATACCGCGGTGGTCGCCAGAGCCAGGAGAAAAGAGCGTCCATTTACCGGGAATTGGGCGTGGGAATAGAACTCGAATAGCGCCACGATAAGAGCGGCAAAAACGAGTGCGAGAGCGTCAGCGACCCTGATTTTTCTTGAGTCTTGCAGTTGCAATCCCCCAGGTTGAGTCGGCCGGCCGTGCTGGCGGCATGAGACCCATGTAGCGCATCGTACACAAGAAAGGCCCTCCGCAGAAACATCGGGCCCCGGAACTGGAGGCGCATATGCCGGCATCAGTGTGGACTGGATACCTTACTTTCGGATTGATTTCTATGCCGGTGAGGCTGTTTTCGGGGGCAAGAGGCACGCGAATCTCTTTCCATATGCTGCATCGCGACGACCATACCCGGGTCAAGCAGCAACTCTACTGTCCTACCGACGAGCGAGTGGTCGATCGCAACGAGATCGTTAAGGGGTATGAATTCCGTAAAGGCGAGTACGTGGTGGTGGAACCCGCAGAGCTCAAGAAGATCGAGCCCAAGACCGCCAAAGCCATGGAAATCCTGGAATTTGTGAAGCAGGATGAGATTGATCCCGTGTACTTTGAGGCGTCTTACTATCTCGCGCCGGAAGAAGCGGCAGTCAAGCCTTATACGCTGCTGGTGCGCGCCCTGCAGGATAGCGGCTATGTCGGCATCGCCAAACTGGCAATGCATAATCGCGAATATACAGCGTTTCTGCGGCCTTATGAGAAAGGCTTGATGCTCCACACCATGTATTACCAGGATGAGATTCGCGAGGCGCCGGATTTTGGCACCGGGCACGCCAATTTGAAGGAAGGCGAAATCAAGATCGCACACCAATTGATTGAGGCGCTGGCAGCCAAGTGGGACCCTTCAAAGTATTACGACACTTTTGAAGAAAACGTGAAGAAGTTGATCAAAGCACACATGGACGGCAAGGAAGTCGTAGTCGCGGAGAAGTCCAAGCCG
>DASTPO010000011.1:0-5295 GCA_035762225.1 Candidatus Angelobacter sp. | reverse complement strand
GAAACCACTATCTCGCCTTTGGCGCGCTTCAGCTCGATCGCCTTGATGCAACTGGAGCCTATGTCCAATCCCACAATCGATTTGCCTGATCCAAACATGCCGCCCACCTTGTTCTTGGTTCTGAATTCCCATTTCCGGTTTCCCGGACTCTTACCGCGCTGAAGCCGCTTTCGCCGCCTTCGGCTTTTTCTTGGCCCCGCCCATATTCATCGTGCTCTTCTGCTCCATCCACTGGTCGAGGATGGTCTTCTTGAATTTCCAGCGATTGCCGAGCTTGAAGGCAGGGATTTTTTCTTCGGTCACATATTTGTACAGCGTGTCCGGGCTGACCCCCAGGTACTGCGAGGCCTGCCGAATATTCATTACCTCACGCGAATCTGCCGCCATAAATGTGTAGCCTTTCCACAGTGAGTTATTGGCCTCGTTCAAGGCCTGTGGAGAAATCCTTTGTCTTCTCGGGGGGGAAAACTTCAGGTCGATGCGAGTTATATCTGGGAAAATACCGGGAGGTCAATAGGTAACTTCCGGTTTTCTCCTGTGTTTGGGGGGTATCTTTAGGGCTAGTACCATCTTTGTGCTTGATGCATATCAAAATCCTGCGATGACAAGGTCAGTGACCCACAAGTTATTGTGGTATTAATGCACACGGTTCGCTATTTTGCCTCAATTGTTACTAAGGGATGGGGACGGGACTCGGGGATTATCCCGAAAGTAATGTGAACTACCGGCCTGTTTTCTGCGCAATAAGGCTTAGTTGGCCGAGAATCCACAATATAAAGGATTAAGTCGAACGCCGCATTGAGCCCAATTTTCGGCCCGCTCGCGCCGCTTGGAGTAACGCCCGGCTTTACTCCGTCCTCAGCGCCTGTGTTGGCTCGATCCTGCACGCGCGCAACGCCGGCACTGCCCCGGCAATGATCGCCGTAAGCAGCAGGCTGCCGACCATTCCGGCAAACACGATCGGATCGAGCGGACGGGTGCCAAACAAAATCGATTTGATGAGCACGCCCGCTACGGCCCCTCCCGCCAGACCGATGATCAAGCCCACGAAAACCGGCCGCATGCCATCCAGCAAAATTAGCCGCAACACCTCGCTTCTCTGCGCGCCCAGCGCCATGCGGATCCCGATCTCAGAAACGCGCTGCGTTACAAGGTAGGAAAGCACGCCGTAAAGCCCAACCGCCGCCAGCAGCAGTGACAGGGCCGCAAAACCTAACACCAGTGACGCGCTGAAGCTCTGGCTTGCCGTGGCTCTGCCGATAATTTGCTGCATGGTCAGCACGCGCACGGCAATCTGCGGATCCAGCGACGCCAGCTGTTTTTGCACCGGCATGGCCACCGCCAGCGGATCATGCGCGGTCCGCGCGACAAGGGTCACCAGTGTGGTCTGCATCGGCGCGCCGGAGAGCAACGGAAAATAAATCATCGGCTTGATCGGTTCGCCAATGTCATGGATGGTGTCGCCCACCACGCCGATGATCTCCAGCGGCTCTTCCTTCATGTTCCATTGAATCTTTACGTGTTTTCCCAGTGGACTCTCGCTCGGAAAAAAGCGGTCGGCAAACATCTTGCTGATCACCACGTAGTTCGATCGGTCCAGCCTGTCCTGCTGGGTAAACACGCGCCCTTGCAGAAGCGGTATCTGCATGGCGCTGAAATAACCGGGATCGGCCTTACGCGTCATCGCGTCCAGGTCCAGGATTTTCCCAGTCACGGGATGTTCGGGTATGGTGAAGAGGCTGTCGCCCTCGAATCCTGCCCCGGGCGCTGTGGATACCAGGCCGGCGGCGACTACATCCGGCAGATTACGCACCTTCTCCAGCAGGGCCTCATGGAATGCGACGATCTTCTCCGGCTTGTCATATTGCCGGTCGGGGATCCCAAACCTCACCGTTAACACACGGTCCGTAGTGCAGCCCAGGTCGGTGGCGCGCAGGTGCATAAAGCTCTTGAATAACAGCCCCGCGGAGATCAGTAGCACCACCGTTAGCGTCACCTCGGCGCCCAGCAAAGTCTTGCGCAGTGAGGCGCGCGCTGTGCTGCCGCCAATCGAGCGCGAAGCCTCCTGCAATGAAGAAAGAAGGTTTTTGCCGGTGGAGGAAATTGCGGGGACCAGGCCGGCCACCAGCGCCGAGAGAAACACAATCGCGCCCGCGAAGACCAGGATCGTCCAGTCCATCTTGATTGCGTCGGCTCGCGGCAGGTCTTTCCAATGAGTGGTAAGCCATTGAGTGGCCAGAAACGATAAAGCGACTCCCAGAGCACCGCCCGCAATACAGATTAGAAAGCTCTCCGTAATCTGCTCCCTGATCAGCTGTAGCCTGCTTCCGCCCAGCGCTCCTCGGATCGCTACTTCTCTCCGTCTGGCCGCACCTCGGGCCACCAGCAGGTTGGAAACGTTCAAACAGGCAATGAGCAACATGCAGCCCACCGAAGCCAGCAGGACAAGGAGCGGCGTCATCACATCTTGCACCACGTCTTCAATCATGGGCCGCATTACGGCGTCTTCGGCCACCGGTTCATTCAGATTTGCCATGTGAATCTGGTATTGCAGCGCGCTGACCTCCTGAATCGCGCTCTCCGGCGACACGCCATCCCTCAACCGCGCCACAACGTGACTCTGGTGGCGGCCATGGGCGTCTAATTGACTAGGCATGAAGGTCGATGCATAGGGGACCCACACCTTTACTGCCGGGTCGGGATAGGTGAACCATTGCGGAAGCACCCCCACAACCGTGTACTGTTCGGAATCAATCCTCACCTGCTTGCCCACAATCGAGCGATCGCCGGCAAACCGGCTTTGAAAGAGCGTCCAGCTCAGAAGCACGACATTATTCGCTCCCGGCCGGTCTTCGTCGGCCGTGAACGTGCGCCCCACGGCCGGCTCAACCCCGAGAATGGAAAAAAGATTCCATGAACCCGCCGCCGCTCCCAAAGATTCCGGCAATTGCCCGGAGTCGCCGGTAATCGTGCAGCCCCACCATAGCCATGCCGCCATGTCCTGAAAACCGTGCGTCTTCTCACGCCAATCGCGAAAGTCCCCGGGAGACACAACGTTGTACTGAATCTGTTCCTGGCGGAAATGCTCATAGAGCATGACCAGCCGGCTCGGATCGCGAAAAGGCAGCGGCTTGAGCAGCACAGAACGCACCACGGTAAAGAGTGACGTCGATGCGCCAATGCCGATCGCCATAACCAGAATCGCGGTTGCGGAAAAACTCGGAGAACGCAGGAGCGTGCGGGCGCCATAGCGAACATCCCGCCAGATCGATTCCAGCCAGTTCCAACTCCAGGTGGACTGCGCTTCCTCGTTCAGCACCGCTGGATTGCCGAACAGCCGCAGCGCCGCCGCGCGTGCGTCTTCGGCGTTCATACCGCCCGCCACGTTTTCCGCGATCTGCTGCTCAAGATGAAAGCTCATCTCGGACTGCAAACGGGCTTTTTCACTTTGGCGGTGAAAAAGCATCCAGAGTGTGATTCGCAATTGTTCAAACCAGCGCACAGTAGCCCTCGCTTTTAGACCGTGTCGATCACCAGGTCGATGGCGTTTGAAAGCCGCTTCCAGCTTTCCTTTTCTTTTTCCAGCCGCGCCCGTCCCGCGGCCGTGAGGGAATAAAACTTCGCCTGCCGGCCGGTCTCGCTCTCATTCCATTTGGCGCGAATCCAGCCTTGCTGCTCCAGCCGGTGCAACGCCGGATAGAGCGATCCCTGCTGCACCTGCAAGACCTCGTTGGATATCTGCTGAATGCGTTTGGCGATCGCCCACCCATGCTTGGGCTCGAGAGAGATCGTTTTCAATATCAGTAAATCCAGTGTTCCCTGGACCAGATCGTTTGGTTTGCCCATAGTATGATTATCTACACTCTCTTTGTAGACCGTCAAGGTATCACGTTCTTTAAAGACTTTGGGAAAGGAAAAAGGTGAGCCTGCCCGCCTGAAGCTTTTATTGGGTATCGCATTCAAGCCAGCGTTGTCGGGACTTCTTTCACACCCAGTTTTGGCATCAATGGGCGGACTAGCGCGCGAATACGCTTGCGGGGTCTTGTGTTTAGACTATTGTTCCGTTCTTGCAACCGACAAAAAAAGCCGCGAACCTGGCGACGGCACGAGTTTATCCATTCGTGTTCCGTCGTGATTCGCGGCCAAATCGTTCTTGATCTGCGTTTCTTCCGCGCAAATCCGCGGCGATTAGTTTTGGCCAAATGCCATTTGCTTACTCACGCCAGGTCAAACAGCAGCACTTCGCTCTGGTCCGCGCTGCCGCTGATTTCAAGTTTTGCTTCCCTGGCCACCGCTGCTCCGTCGCCGGCGTTCACTTCATGGCCGTTCACGCTGACCGCGCCGCGCGCCACCTGGACCCATGCGTACCGGTGCTCGCCCAGTTCATGCTCCACCGTGTCCGACTTTTCCAGCGACGCCGTGTACAACTCCGCATCCTGGAACAACTTCACCGCCCCACCGCCGTTTCCCCCGGAGGGCGAAGCCAGCAGGCGCAGCTTGCCTTGCTTCTCTTCCGCAGGAATGGCCTTCTGTTCGTACATCGGCTTAAGGCCTTCCCGCTCAGGAACGATCCATATCTGGTAAAGATGCACCGGCTCGCTCTTCGAGTGGTTGAACTCGCTGTGCCGCACACCGGTCCCCGCGCTCATCTTCTGGATTTCTCCCGGACGGATCACGGAACCCGTGCCCATGCTGTCTTTGTGCTCCAGCGATCCTTCCAGCACATAGGTAATGATCTCCATGTCGCGGTGCGGATGCGTGGGAAAGCCGTAGCCCGGCTGCACCCAGTCTTCATTGATCACCCGCAGGCTGCGGAAGCCCATGAATTTCGGATCGTAATAATCGCTGAATGAAAATGTGTGATACGTGTTTAGCCATCCGTGGTCGGCATGGCCGCGTTCTTTTGCCCGTCTAACCTGAATCATTGTTCCCCCCAGTTTTCCCGGCGTTATGCTTTGGCCGGCGTCTTTTCCGGGCTGGCATAGGTAAGCATCAGAAGCCCGCCCATGATCGCCACGTTTTTCAAAAAGTTGATGATCTGTTCCTGTTTCATGGGCTCCGGGGCAGCCCAGAAGTTGTGAAACACCAGCGTCACCGGCACCAGCCAGATTGCCATGACGAGCGCGGCGTATTTCGCCTGGAAGCCCGTAAGCACCATCAAGCCACCGCCAATCTCAATGAACAGCGTGACCGCCAGGGCCAGCGACGCCAGTGGAATGCCTTGCCCGCCATCATTCCAGCGACATCATGAAAATGCGGCAGCTTGCCCAACCCGCTCAGAATGAAAATCGCGCT
>DASTPO010000010.1:0-2412 GCA_035762225.1 Candidatus Angelobacter sp. | reverse complement strand
CTTTTGCGCATGCACGCCAACATGATCGCGAAAGACGTCATCCGGGGCCTGCTCGGGAGCGGCGGGATCGAGTTTGAAGCCGAGCCTCCGCTCAAGTTCCTGGAGGAACGTTTCCGCGGTCCATCCGTGCTGCAGGAAGAGATACTTCAGGCGGGCGCGCTCACGGTTTTCACGCAGCATATCGGCCTCGCGAAAGATCTCGGCAACGGCTTTGCAGACGGGAATTACCTGCTCCCAGCGGATGAAAGCGTTCAGCCGGACTGCCAGGTGGGGCTCGGTGGAAAGTCCACCGCCGACGCGAATAGAAAAGCCAGCTTCCTGTTTTGCCTGATGCTCACGGACGACCGGGGTGAAGGCCAGGTCGTTGATCTCAGGATAAGAGCACCAATCAGGGCAGCCGCTGATGCTGATCTTGAACTTGCGCGGCAGGTTGTAAAAATCGGGATTGTTGACCAGCAGGCCAGTCACTTCTTCCACCAGCGGCGAGGCGTCCAGCGTCTCATGCGCATGGAGGCCGGCCAGCGGACAGCCGGTGACATTTCGGGTGACGTCTCCACAGGTGGCCATGGAGGTGAGGCCAGTTTCAAAAAGCGTTTCCAGCACCTGCGGTATGTCTTTGATAGTGAGCCAGTGGAGTTGAATGTTCTGGCGCACGGTGATATCGGCCACGCCGCCGGCGTACTTTTCTGAGATGCCGGCTATGGCGCGCATCTGGCGGGCGGTGATGAAGCCATTCGAGAGACGGATACGCAGCATGAAATAAGGAGTGGCCCGGCCCTCGCCGCCGACGCCACCGACGGCGCCTGCGCCATCACCCTGGGTATAAATGCCCCACCAGCGGAAGTAGCTCTTGATCCAGGCCTCGGGGACGGAGGAGAGGCCCTTTTTTGCGAACTCGCGGATTTCATCCAGGCATTCCCAAGGATTCTTTTCACGCTTCAAACGTTCGGCGCGCTGCGCTTTGGTTTCTTTATTCGGTACGACTGGTTGTGCACTCATAAACGTGTACTCATGGATGTACGCTCATCGATAGGTTGCAAGCTGCATTCCTGGATAGAATCTCCGCCAAAAAGCAAAAGACCCATCGCCGCTGGCGATGGGTCCTACTTTCCTTAACTATGATTGCCGTCAGGTAGCAGTTTCTCCAGCCAGAGACACGTAGGTCACATCACAACAACACATACACATGCTCTGAAGGTTCTGCCGCATACGATGTAAGTTACCCGCGTTGATCGGTCGTGTCAAGAAATTTGCAGGTCGAGCGACGAAATAAAGGCGGATCCAAAATGAATCTTTGCCGTTCACGCGAGCATCGCCGGAACCTATATCTGGACGCTGTTGTCGCTGGATTTTCCATCATTCATTCATTGTTACAAGCCTGGTTACGGCGGGACGAAAGACCCAAACAACGACGCAATAGTCTTGCCGGTCCCGAGCCAGTCACGGTATGGTAGTCCGCATGGGAACCAGGTTAGCGAGCTTCACGGAAGCGGGAAAGATCGCCACATTCATCACCTTGATTGCGGCTGCGGTTTTGATATCGGGATGCAGCAAAGGCCAGAATGTGGTTGGCGGTTCCACGCCGACACCAACGCCGACACCAACGCCGGCAGCAGCCAGAATGCTGGTGTCAGACAACAGCTCAGGCACCATTAATGTTGTTAACGCCCAGACGGATGTGGTTACACACACCATCGCGGTGCCTTCTCCCGGCAAGATGGTGAGCGCGGGCGGCACAACCCTGATTCAAAGCACCATCGCGAGCACCCTGACCATCTTTGACAACGCTACGGAGGCGATTCGATTTTCCATGACGCTGCCGGCGCAGCCCGTGGACATTGCCATCACGCCCGACGGCCAGACCGGATGGGTGGCGGAGAACAACGGCACAGTGCAGAGCATCTCCACGGCCACTGGAACGGTGAGTGCCACGTTCACAGTGGCGGGAGTGCAACGCCTGGCAATTGGCCCGCAGGGAACCACAATTCTGGCATTCAATGACACCCTGGCCAACAATTTTACGGTGATCGTGCCAGGCGGCTCAGCCCCGATCGGCAATATCGGCCTCGATCATCCGACCAATGCTTTTTTCCTGGGTGACGATAATCACTTTACCGTGGCCGACTGCGGAGCGGAATGCGCAGGGACCCAGGCCAACGTCGCCGATGTTTCGCTCAACAACATTGGCGGGCCAGCTGTAAGCGCGCCTCTCTCACTCTCCGGAGCAACGGAGGTGCTGGCCACCAGCGCAGAGGAATTCGTGGCTGGTTCTCCGGCGACGGGACTGAACGCCGGCACCCTGCAAGTGGTGAGCAGGGCGACATTCACGGCGGGTACGCCTTTCAACATCGCCGACGGACGACACGATCAGATCGCGCTGACCTCGAATGGGCGGCTCTACGTCGGTTCAAC
>DASTPO010000009.1:0-15506 GCA_035762225.1 Candidatus Angelobacter sp. | reverse complement strand
GTTAATCCCAGCATGAGCCGGACCGCCGTGGTTTTGCCTGCTCCGTTCGGCCCCAGCACTGCAAGCAGTTCACCCGCGCGCACGTTCAAATTGACATCGCGCAGCGCAGCGATCTCGCCAAACTTTTTCGTCACACCGTTGAGCGATGCAACAATTTGCCTGTCATCCATCATCGCAATTTCTCCTCGTCCTGCTGTCATGATGAATATGCGGCAAATAAGAGAACCACGTAAGTGGAGAATGTCACTTTTTGCGGGTGACAAATGTCACAGCGGCCCCGGGAAGGGCCGCTGTTGTTTCTTCGCGACTTTTTGCAGAGACTCGTCTGTTTAGACCAACTCCCGCACCTTGTCGGCGATCTGCGTGGCAATGATCTTCTTCCGGTTTGGCTCGCCGCGCATCAATGACTCGGCAAACTTGCTGGCCTGGTCAAACGTGACTTTGGCCGGCATGGGTGCTTCAAACGGGTCCACCACCGCTTCAATCAGGACCGGGCCGGCGCTGGCTGAGGCAAGCGCCTGATCCAGGATGGCGCCGCAAGTGTTGGGATCATCAATGCGGAAACCTGTGGCTCCGCAGGCGTCGGCAAACTTCACAAAGTCAATCGGCTGCAGATCAACGCCATACTCCGGATTGCCGAGAAAGACCATTTGCTCCCACTTGATCTGGCCGAGGGTATTGTTCTTGATCACCACGATAACAATCGGCAGCTTATATTTCACGGCGGTGGCAAGCTCCGCCATCAACATGCTGAATCCGCCATCGCCGATAAAGCCGACGCACTGGCGGCTGGGATGGGCGATTTGCGCGGCGATGGTGTAAGGAAGCCCGCATGCCATGGTGGCAAGCGTTCCCGAACAGGAGAACATCTGCCCTTTCTGCGCCGGAATGAAGCGGGCCCACCAGCTGGTGATGGTGCCGCTGTCACAGCTCACAATGGCGTCACTGCGTAGGCGTTGGCCCAGTTCATGGGCAATGACCTGCGGCTTCATCGGCTTCTGCATGCTGGAACAGCGCTTGTGCATCAGCTCGCGCCAGTCTTTCATTCCCGCCTGCGCTTTTTCCAGGAAGCTGCGGTCCTGTTTTCTCTCCAGCAGCGGCAGCAGCGCTTCCAGGGTGCGCCGCGAATCTCCAATCAGACCCACTTCCACGTCACAGCGCAGGCCGATCCGGATGGGATCAAGATCAATCTGAACAGCTTTGGCCTGTCCGGGCTTGGGAAGAAACTCAATGTACGGAAATGACGATCCCGCGATGAGCAGCGTGTCACAGCTTTCCAAAGCTTCTTGGGAAGGCCTGGTGCCCAGCAATCCAATGCCGCCGGTGGTGAGAGGGCTGTCATCGCGGACAGCCGCCTTGCCCAGCAGAGGCTTCACGATCGGCGCGCCCAGCAGGTCAGCCACCTGCTCCAGAGCGTCACTCGCATGGAGAGCGCCCTGGCCGGCCAGTATGGCCACCCTCTTGCCCTGGTTTAGGATCTCCGCTGCGCGATGCAGCTCAGCTTCGTCGGGAAGGCGCGCGCTGCGGGCGCGCACGTCAGAGGTATGGCCTTCAACATTGCGCTTCGATGCCTGCTTGCGATCCGCCTTCATATCCTGGAAATCCACCGGGAAGGTGATGTGCGCAACTTTTCTGTATGAGAGCGCGGTGCGGCAGGCAAGGTCCACTACATTCTCCACGTGCGATGGCCCCATGATTCGCGTGTTGTAGGCGCACACATCCATGAACAACCGGTCCAGCGCGACATCCTGCTGGGTGAACGTGTCATTCAAGTCATGAAACGGCAGCCCGGTGATGGCGAGTACGGGCTGGCTATCCATCTTTGCGTCATAGAGGCCGTTTAATAGATGAATGCCTCCTGGCCCGGTGGTAGCCAGACAAACCCCAAGCTTGCCGGTGTACTTGGCATAGGCGCACGCCATAAAAGCCGCCGCTTCTTCATGCCGGACCTGCACGAAGCGGATATGCTCCTGGTGCGTTCTCAGCGCCTCCATGATCCCATTGATGCCATCTCCGGGAATGCCAAAGATGGTGTTCACATCCCAGTCGATAAGTCCTTCAATCATTACGTCAGCGGCGGTTTTAGACATTAGATGCCTCTCCTTCTCTATAAAAGCTGTATAGAAGTTAGGATGCGTGGCTGCCAACCGCTGTTTTCGCGCCGGCGCGTGAATCGAGAGCGGCTGGCCATCGTGGAAATAAAGCGGCGGCTAGAGCGCGAGTAGGTGTAGGATGCCGGGGATGGAAAGCGCATCTAAACCAAGAGGAGCGCATCGTGATCCGAATCATCACCATTGAACGCGAATACGGCTGCGGGGCAGCACAGATAGCGGAAACTCTGGCTGGGCGGCTGCAATGGAAGTTGTGGGACCAGCAGCTCACGCAGGAAATTGCCCGGCTGGCCAATTGCAAGCACTCTGATGTCAGCCAGCGCGAAGAACGGCGTGACCCGCTCTACCGCCGCCTGCTCAAGTCATTTGCCCTGGGAAGCTATGAAGGAAACATCGGCGTTTATCCGGTGGAAATGCTGGATGCTGACAGCATCGTCAAATTTTCCGGACGCGTGGTGGCGGACGCCGCCGCGGAAGGCAATTGCGTCATCGTGGGACGTGGCGCGCAACACTTTCTCCAGGACCGCCGGGACACGTTGCGGGTCTTTCTCTACGCGCCGCGTGAAGAAAAAGTGCGCCGACTGGTGAGCGAAGGCTGCAAGCAGGCCGAAGCAGAAACGCTGGTGGACACCGTGGACCGCGAGCGTGCGGCGTTTATCAAGAATTATTTTCACGTCGAGTGGCCGAACCGGCCGGTATATCACGCGATGATCAACACGATGGCGGGCGACGACATGGTCATTGATGTGATCCTTGCGTTTCTGGAACGCAGCCGGCCGAGAAATGCGGCGGCGGATTGAAGCGGGATAGTTGATCTGCTCAAGATTGAATCACCCCACCCTTCGTACCTGTGCCACCGAAGGGTGGGATTTTTTCATCCTTACTCTCGTGCCTCTCTTTGCTAGTTTTCGATACAACAAATGCTTACGCTGCTTTCTTTCTGGCGGCCCACTTCTTCTTCATTGCTTCACTGATCCGTTTGCGGGCTGCCGGGGATAGGTGCCGTCTCCTGCCATTTGTGCCCGGCCGTCCGGGGCCGCGCTTACTACCCCGCAACGCTGCTATGGCAACGTTGAGACGGTCCCGTTCAGCTTCCAATTCCTCAATAATCGATTCTGTATCCATGCTCCTCCTTGGTGGTGTATTTCAATTGCGAGAATTGTATATGAGCGGGCATCGGCAGGCATTAGCAGAGTATCCGGCGGAGAAGTATTTAATTGCAGATCATTAAGCTTTCTAACAACGTTCCAAGAGAATCTTAAGCCGTTCGGGATAAGATGCGTGCCATGGAGGTGGAATGGTCTCTCTGGTTTATTTGGCCGCACGTGCGTCGGAAGAAGCCTGTTGCGAACTGCGCCGCGCCGGTTACCAGGTGACCGAGGCATTCAGCGTGCCTGAAACCTTGTGGCTTTGTTCCCAGCACTACGCGGAAACTGTTGTCATCAGCGCGGACTTCAGTGATTCGGCGGTGATCGAGGTATACCGGCGCTATTACACAGTGCAGCTGAAAACGGATGCGCGCCCGCAAGACATTTTTACCGAGCTTCCAGCGGCAAGCTAGCTCCCGCGCGCGCCAGCGAGTAAAGCCCGGTTTGCGATAAGATAAATAATTCACGCTATCGCCAGCCGCGCTCATGAATAGTTCAAAGCCCAATCCCGAATCCGCCACCGCCGCGCCTGCCTCTGCACCAACACCGTCCAACTTCATTCGCGACATCATCATCGACGACCTGAAAACCGGCAAGCACCAGGGCCGCGTGTGGACCCGTTTTCCTCCGGAGCCGAACGGCTATCTGCACATTGGCCATGCCAAGGCCATTTGCCTGGACTTTGGCCTGGCGGACGAATTCAGCGGCGGCACCAATCTCCGTTTTGACGATACTAATCCGGAAAAAGAAGAGACTGAGTACGTTGAATCGATCCAGCAGGATGTGCGCTGGCTGGGCTTCAACTGGGAAGGCCTCTACTATGCATCCGATTATTTTCAGCAGCTCTATGACTGGGCCGTGGAGCTGATCCGTAGAGGCAAAGCCTACGTCGACGATCTGAGCGCGGACGAGATCCGGCGTCACCGGGGCACGCTGACGGAACCGGGCAAGGACAGCCCTTACCGCAACCGGTCCGTGGAAGAGAATCTTGATCTGTTCGCGCGCATGAAAGCCGGCGAATTTCCCGATGGCTCGCGCGTGCTGCGGGCGAAGATTGACATGGCGTCACCGAACTTCAACATGCGCGATCCGGTGATGTACCGCATCTTGCATGCTTCGCATCATCGCACCGGCGACAAGTGGTGTATCTATCCCATGTACGATTACGCACACGGGCAAAGCGATTCGCTGGAAAAGATTACGCACAGCATGTGCACGCTGGAGTTTGAAGACCATCGCCCGCTTTACAACTGGTTCATCCAGGCGCTGGGGATTTTTCCTTCCCAGCAGATTGAATTTGACCGCCTTAACCTGACTTACACGTTGCTGAGCAAGCGCAAGTTGCTGCAACTGGTGCAGGAAGGCCGCGTCAGCGGCTGGGACGACCCTCGCATGCCCACGCTCTCCGGCATTCGGCGCCGCGGCTATACACCGGAGGCGCTGCGAAATTTTGTGGCCAACATCGGCGTGACCAAGACCAACGGCACCATTGAACTGGCCATGCTCGAGCACTTTGTGCGCGAAGACCTCAACAAACGCGTGCCGCGCGTGATGGCGGTGCTGCGCCCGCTGAAAGTAGTGATCGACAACTATCCCGAGGGCCAGACCGAAGAGATGGACGCGATCAACAATCCGGAAGATGAGAGCGCGGGCACGCGCAAAGTGCCTTTCAGCCGCGTCCTTTATGTCGAGCAGGATGACTTTCGCGAAGTCCCGCCCAAAGGCTACTTCCGTCTATCTCCGGGAAAAGAGGTACGCCTGCGCTACGGATATTTCATTACCGCGCAGAGCGTGGTGAAAAATGATCGTGGGGAAGTCACCGAGGTGCACGCCATCTATGATCCCGCGACGCGCGGCGGCAATGCTCCGGACGGACGCAAGGTAAAATCGACCATTCACTGGGTTTCTGCGGCGCACGCCATCAAAGCCGAAGTCAGACTGTATGACAATCTTTTCAGCAAGCCTGATCCCGACGACGTCGCTGAAGGCCAGGATTTCACTGCGAACCTGAATCCGAATTCGCTGGAGACTTTAGCTGCTGCGCGGATGGAGCCTTCTTTGAAGAACGCGGAAGCCGGTGCGCGCTATCAGTTTGAGCGCCTGGGTTACTTTTGCGCCGACACCGATTCGAAGCCCGGCACGCTTGTCTTCAACCGGACCATGCCGCTCAAAGATACCTGGGCCAAGGTGGAGAAAAAAGGCACAGGCAAGTAGCCACTTGCTCGTGGGTTGATGGTTTGCGGTTCACCTTGGTGCCTGAAGATCAGCCCCAGTTCTCCGCAGTCTCCAGGCGGGTCATACCCGGTCCAAGGCCGCCGGATTTCTTCTTGCCGGCGGCGTGACGATAGGCCTCGTCATATTTTTCGCCGACGGCGCCGCAGTTGCGCGTCTCAAAGATAAACATACGGCCGGCAGCGCCCAGCGCGGCGCGGAATTCAGCCTTTCGGCCGAGGTAAGCCATGCGGTAAGCGAGGTCACGAGGGTTGCCGGATTCAAACCACAAGCAGCCGCGGCCTTCCGGAGTAACGTCTCGATTCCGCGGCACATCGGCTGCCAACAGGCTTTTGCCCAGCCAGAGGCTTCTGACACAGACTTCACTGGGCAGGCGCGCGGCCACGGGGTTGGCCGGAATCTCTCCCAGCGCGACGATTACGCTCGCGCATTGCATGGTTTCCAGGGCGTCAAGCTGGTGGACGAGCGCGACATGTGCGGCGATGCCCAGCCTGCCGGCGTGCTCGTTGATAGTTTTACGCGCGCTCTCGGGGGCTTCAACCAGCAGCTTGAACCGAGGCAGCTCGTTTGATGCCAGGGCAAAACCTTCCAGCGCCGAGACCGCTTCCGCAGACAGCTGTTCGGCGCCTTCGCCGGCGAATTGTGGTATGTAAAACGACACGGCGTCGGGCGGCAGCTCAAATCTGCGAACCAGAAAATCACTATCGGGAAACAGAGGAGATTCTTCTTCGTTGTCGATGGGATCGGGAATCAGGAATGTGCTCTCGGCCGACGCGCCGCGCTCCAGTGCCGCTTCTTTCATGCCCTGGCAGTGGACCACCACGGCCTCGGCCCGTGACAGCACGAACTGCTCGGCCACGCGGAACGATCTTCCCATCCAGCTTCCGGGTTCGCACAGTCCCGCCGAAACCGCCATCTCTTCAATGCAGGCGCTAAGATCGTAAACCACTGAGGAACAGCTGCGCACGGCAGCCATGCCCGCCGCGAAGCAGTGCGCGTGCACGATATCAGAGGTTGTTTCCGGAGCGCAGTCGAGCAGCGACTTGCGCCAGTTGCGCACGTCCTGCCAGGAGCGGAGAAGGGAAAGGGACCGTGGCTGTTCCTGGCGACCGCCGGAGAGATACAGCTCCGCGGTTCCTGCCCCCTGCGGCGTCACGATAAACGGCCTCATGCCCGCCGCCACCTGCCCTTCAATCAGGGGCAGCACATCACGGGCGTACTCGCAGGCATGGATCACACGCCATCGCGTTACTCGCTTGCGCCGGGTTGGGGTTTCCGCCCGCTCTTGGGCAGCGTGGAAGCCGGAACTCATGCGGTTTCAGGAAACTTCTTTCCTCTCTTTTTTTGCCAGATCGGAGTAGCAGATGACCCGGTTGCGTCCTTCATGTTTCGCGGCATAAAGGGCGGCGTCGGCAAACTCGATCAGGTCGCGCTTGAATTGGGCGTCAGTATCATACAGCGCAACTCCCAGGCTGATGGTGAGATGATGCACCGAATGCGGAGAACCGGCAAAGAATTTCGCCTGCTCCACCGCGCGCCGCAGACGCTGGGCCACGTAAACGGCCCCGGTCTGGGTGGTTTCCGGCAGGATGATGACAAACTCTTCGCCGCCGTAGCGGGCCACCGTGTCCACTTCGCGCATGTCTTTCATCAGGATGGAAGTCACGTCGCGCAGAAGCTGGTCTCCGATGTGATGGCCAAAGGTATCATTCACGGCTTTGAAGTGGTCGATATCAATCATCAGCAGGGCAAATTTCTGCTGTTTACGTTCCGCGCGCTTGAACTCCAGCTCAAGTTGCTGTTCAAAGTATCCGCGGGTGCGCAGGCCGGTCAGGTAATCGGTAAAGGCAAAGCGCAGCAGGCCTTCATTGGCGTACTCACGCGTGAGGAGGTTTTCCGCTACCAGCGAGAGGATCCACAATAACTGGGCGTCTTCTTTGTTGAAGCCATCCGGGCGTGAACTGAAAAGCTGCAGCGAACCCATCACCCTATTGCTGACGAACAACGGTACAGCCAACCCCGAAGCGGCCCCGACTACGTCCAGCAAAGCATCAGCTTGCGCGTTGGGTCCCTGGGCAACCAGCAGCGGGCGGCCATATTTGATCGCCCAGAAATTCAATATGTTTCCGCTGGAAATCTCCTGCACCGCATTCTTTTCCACGCCGCGGCTGAACCTCAACTGCATGATCTCCTGGCTTTCGTCCCAGAAATAGACCATGGCTTTCTCAAACGGAGCAATCTCCGATGCCATGTCACAGAACAGATTCAGGGTCGCATCCAGTTGCATTTGCAGGCCGGTCAGCATGCTCATGCGCAGGATTACGTTCACGTCTCCCCATCGCTTTTGTATGGTTTCCGCCCGCAGCTCTGAGAAAACCTCCACCACGAACCGCTCAGGCGGAGAGGTGGCCGGTTCTGTCGATTCTGGGGAAAGCATAGGAAGTTTCCTTGGAGAGCTCAAAGCGGCGACTCCTGGCGGACATTTGTGAGATGCCGTTGCCCGTTTCGGGGAAACTTACGGAAGTTCCCATGTTGTTTTTACCGGGATATGGCCAAATGTACAGGGCGTGATTAGGCGTTTCGCGATCGTCGGATAGGAAATTGGTGCGCTGGGTGCAACAATTGAGCTCTGGATTCCCACTTCTCTACACCCCATTGCATGTTTGAGGGCAATTCTAAGAAGTCTTTATTCATCTATAGCTTGGCCGCTAAGTTGCATTATTTGTGGGCAGCAGGAGATGCCCTTATGCCGCTTAATAGGAAAGACTTGATCGCTGAACTGAAACATGGGATCAATTCGCCGCTGGCGGCCATCCGTAACGCGCTGTACCTGGCCTCCGCTGTATCGGGAGAGCCTGAAGTCATGCGTTACCTGAAGTTGGCCGATGAAGAGGTCTCGCGCATCGCAACCATACTCAACCAGGCTAGCCAGACCTATGAAAATACAACCCCTTATCTATGGTGGGTTGAATCGGATGCCACCGAATCCGCGGCCTGATGCGATGGGTTGCAGGATTCTGCTTACGATTTATTACTGTTCGTGCACAGTCTCTGTTGCATTTATCTTTGTCTCAGCTTAGGATACGTTTAACGCTGGAAAACCCGCTAGCGTTTGAACACGCCATAAACTACGCCCGATTTTAAACTTTTCACGCCCGGCCCAACGTTTTTCCGACAGGAGAAGCTCCCTCATGGCATGGTACGCGTACTGTATTGTTGAGCAGCAGGCAGTTCAGGGTGGTATTCGCGCTCGCCGCCCCGTCCCGGTAGAAGGTCTCAAAGGCATCGCTGACGCTCAGATTTTTGCCTATCCCAGCGGTGATTTTTCCGTTCTGGTAAGTGAATACATACCCACTGGCGATCTTGGCCAGAAAGCGCTTTTGCAGCACGCGCATGTGGTCAGCGAATGCTTTAAGCGCACCACCGTGTTGCCGTTCCGCTTTGGCACTGTTTTTGATACTGACGATGCGTTACGACGGGCCGTTCGCCTGAACCGCAAAACGTTCCTGGAGAGCGTTACCAAGCTCAAGGGCAAAGCGGAGATGCATCTGAAATTGCTGATCAAAGATGGCTCCCTCCGCCAGGCGCTGGAAGAGATTGAGCTGCCAGCCACCGTCGGCAGCGAGTATCTCAGCAAGCTGCGGGAAAAGGCGGTTCGACAAAGGGAGCGACAAACCAAAGCCCGCGCCCTCTCCGTTCAGGTCCACAAGATTTTCTCCCCGCTCGATCAGGACGTTTGTTGCCGCAAGATTGATTCCGGCGGAATGCTCATCGATATAGCCCACCTCATCGACCACAAAAAAGTGCAGAAGTACCAGAACCGGTATCAGATGGCGACCCGCCACCTGCCCGGGATTGAAGTCGTCATGAGCGGTCCATGGCCGCCTTATCACTTTATTACTGGTAAAAGGTCGTCATAAGGCAATTGCCTTCGGGGCGAAATGTTAGTGACAAGAGTGTTTCCCTTTCAGGAGACACTCTTTGTGTTTTGCCCCCATTTTGGGAGGAAACCCAAGTTTTCCACGCTTTGTTAGGCATCCTCATGCCGGAAAATGGAATCGGAGTACAATACCAGAGGCTGTTTTAGCCTCGATTGGCATTTTTGTTCCATTCGTACCCTCTTTTCAACTTTCCCTTGCCAGCAGCCCTGAATCGGGCCGCCAGGAGAGGAATGAACTTGAAGACCCGCATTCTGATCGTGGATGACGATGTGGCGATGGCGAAATACCTGGCCGCGCATCTTTCCCGTCGCAATTTCGAAGTCACTGTGGCTTCAACCGGCCAGGAAGCTTTGCGGGTCTTTCGCACCTTTGATCCAACACTTGTTCTGGTTGAACCTTCGATCTCCGGCGAGGCCGATACGGAGACGATGGAGCGGCTGAAACAGATCAAGCCCTCCGTCTCGATCATGGTGCTCTCCAATAACAAAGATCCGGAGATGATATTCCGCGCCTCCAAGCTTGGCGCTGACGACTTCCTCAGCAAGCCGGTCGATCCCAAAGATCTCGATGCGCGCATCAACAAGGTGCTTGATAACCAGCGTCTCAATAGTGAAGTCACGCAGTTGCGGGAACACGTCCGCCGGCAGAATGATTTCACCATGCTTTTCGGCACCAGTCCGAAAATGATTGAAGTGAAACAGACCATCGAGCAGGTGGCGGACACTACGGCCACCGTGCTGGTGCGCGGCGAAAGCGGCACCGGAAAAGAAGTAGTGGCGCGCATGGTGTATTCCGAATCGTCGCGCTGTGATAAGCCGTTTGTAAAAGTGAACTGCGCCGCCATCCCGCATGAGCTGCTGGAGAGCGAACTGTTTGGTTATGAAGCGGGCGCATTCACCGGGGCCAACAGGCAGAAGCTGGGAAAATTCGAGCAGGCCAATGGCGGAACGATTTTTCTGGATGAAATCAGTGAAATGCATCCCGCGTTGCAGGCAAAACTTCTGCACGTGCTCCAGGACCACGAGTTTTCCCGCCTGGGCGGCAAGCGCGACGTCCAGGTGGATGTTAGGGTTCTGGCCGCAACCAACAAGCCGCTGGAGCGCGCGGTGGAAGAAGGCGTCTTCCGTGAAGATCTGTTCTACCGGCTCAATGTTGTGACCATCCACATTCCGCCGCTGCGCGAACGCCGTGAAGAGATCCCGGTCTTTCTGAAATATTTTCTGGAAAAGTACAGCGAACACTACGGCAAAAAGCCTTCCATGTTCAGCGAGTACGCAGTTGCGCGGATGATGGAGTACGCATGGCCCGGAAACATTCGCGAACTGGAGAACATGGTCAAGCGCTACGTGATTGTAGGCAATGAAGCGCAGATCATCCGCGAGCTTTCCACCCACAAGCCGATCGTAAGTTCCTTCGGCGGATCGGTGTCAAATCTTCCGGTTGTTCCCGCGCCTGTTGCTGTCCCTGCGGTTCAACCCACGTCCAACGGCAATGAATTGGAGATGCCGTCACTGCTCGAAATCGGACGCCGCGCCGCGATGCAGGCAGAGCGTGAAGCGATTGAGCGCGTGCTGGCCCAGACCCGCTGGAATCGCCGCCAAGCCGCCAAGATTTTGAAGGTCAGTTATAAGGCTCTTCTAAATAAACTCAAGGCGATGGAGGAGCAGACAAAAGGGCATCCTAAGAATGATGAGTCCTAAATGTGGTATCGCGATACCGCATGTTAAGGTGAAAACTCAAGCCTACTTTTGCCGATACTGCTCTCATTTCTGCCATCAAATATCGCATAAACTGTTGCAAATGAAGGCAATTATATTAATTGCCAGTTTCCCACAAAATCAGGCGGTGCATTTGGTTTGTGAGTTGCTTTGATAAGTGCATAACTAAAGAGGCCGTAAACACAAATGATTTCAATCCTCTTCCAAGCTTTTAGACTTCTTCAATTCGTGTGTCTTGGCGTGAGCCGAGGCTTCATCTTGCATCGCCTTCCCTGAGAGATTTCCCCTCCACCTTCGCCTCTTTGATCAAAGCGGCCTAACGGGCCGCTTTTTTATTTCCCACCACAATTCTTTTCATTTCTATCGGTGACAAAGCCTACCCGTGCAGCATCTAAACCTCGTTCCAACACATTGACGGTATCAAACATGACGACTAAGATTGCTAACTCATCGAAACCCATGGACAAGAAAAAGCTGGAGACATTCAAGAAACGGCTGGACGAGCGCCAGCAGAGCCTGCGCAAGACCGTGAGCCGCACTGAGGAAGACGGCCGGATTGCTGACCAGGACTCAGCGCAGGATATCGCCGATCGTGCGGCGAGTTCTTACACCAAGGAATTCCTTTTCTCGCAGAGCAACAACGACCGCCAACTCTTGAGCATGGTGGAAGCCGCGCTGGCCCGCATCCGTGAGGGCACTTTCGGCGAGTGCGTGAGCTGCGGCAATGAAATCAACGCTAAGCGGCTGGAAGCCGTGCCCTGGACGCGGTACTGCATTGAGTGCCAGGAGAAGCTGGAGAAAGGCCAACTGGAAGAGGCGCACGACTAGCAGGGTTGCAGAATTTAAAACGAAAAAAGGAGATGCGAAATGCATCTCCTTTTTTGCTTGCAAAAATCTTTTCTCAGTAGAGGTTGAACGCCACTTCGATATTCATCTCAACTGCCACCGGACGCCCGTCTTTCTTGGAGGGATCGAATTTCCAGGTCTTCACGCCTTCCACGGCTTTTTCATCCAGGCCCATGCCCAGCGAGCGCACTACGCGCGGGCTGTGCACCCGGCCATCCACGCCCACGATGATGTTGAGCACCACAACACCCTGGTACTTCGCTTTGCGTGCTTCTTCGGAGAATTCCGGTTCGGGGGTATAGATTGCGCGTGGAGCGCTCACGCCGCTGCCTACGTGATAGATTCCGGGACCAACGCCCGGACCGCCATGACCTGAGCCCACGCCCCCGCCATCACCGCTGCCGATTCCGCCGCCAACGCCAACGCCGTTAGAAGGTGTCAGCAACTTGGAAAGCGGATCGCCAATCTGGGTGGACTGTGGAGGCCTAAGATCAGCAACCACGGTCGGCTCAATCATCAGCTTGCTTTTTTGCGGGACAAGAACTGTGGGTGGAGTGAACTGTTGTTTGGCTGCCTTGGGAGGCGTACCGGCTGAAGCTTTCAGCTTGCTGGCATCGCCGCCGCCACCGCCGCTGGGCCCGCCTTTGCCCACCTTCATCGGGATATAGGGCGCCAGATCCACCGCATTGGCAGTCGTCGGGGGAATAATTTTGGCTGGGACGGCTACGTGGAGCAGCCACAGCAGAAGCGCAAGCCCCGCGGTGTGCGTCACAAAAGACAGCAGAAAATTCTCTGGGCGTACTTCGTAGGTGCCATATCCCAGGCCCAGCATCGTTGGCATAACGGCGGGACTGGCTTTCGGATCCTTGGCGAACTTAACCACCGATTGCTCAGGAGGGGGTTGGCCGCCGGCGGGGGATGGGTCCGGCGCAGCCTGATTTTTCGGATCGAGCGCAGACATAATGAGCTACCTAGTATAGACTCCGTGTCGCCGGAAAAGTTTCACTTTGGGACATGGGCTAAAGTCAGTTTAACTAAATTCATCATTGCACAACAACTTAACGGTGGAACATTGACCCGAAAAACCCCTTAACCCGCCCAAAAAAGCCCTTCTTTTCCTTCTTTGGCTGTTCTGCTACAACCGTGGGCTCCGGAGCGGCTTTTGGAGACACTTCTGGCGTCTTTTGCTTTAGAACGACCGGATCGACCTCTTCTTGCACAAAAAATACGTTGGGCAGGCTGGAAACCTGCAATCTGGCTGCCGCATAAGGCTGGTTGATCGCCGGTTTGGCGCTGAAAACAAACGGCGCGTCCACCTGCACGTGAACCTGTCCAGATTGGTCCGCCGGCGCGCTTGACGGCGGTTGCGGAGATGCCACCAGAACCCGCTCTCCCGGTGCGGCCGCCGGCTTTTCCTTTGCCGGTTGAGGCGTGGGGGCTTCTGCCCGCATTACCGGGACCGCCGGCGGACAGCCACATTCGGAAGTGAGTGTCTTGTGGCCATCGGTCTTTCCCGCGGGAAACAAAGTCATCTCGTCAACGCCGGTCTTGTATGTGCCAGTCCCCAATAGCTCAGAAAAGGCGATGCCGGCCGCGTTGCCGGCCATCGGCTTCACGCACGTGTCGCCTTTTTTGCTGACGCCCAGGGCGAAATGATATGTGCCCGGGCCGACCAGGGTGACGTTGAAATCCGGGGTGATCAAAACATCCACGGCCTGGGCGCCCAACTCATAATCAATCTCAACCGCGCCTGCGCCCGTTGCCAGCATAAGGCCGTTGTTGCTGGCGCTTACACTCAGGCCGGAATGTGGACAGATGCGGACCTGGCCGCCGCGAAACAGCTTCAGCGTCGCCGGGGCGATTCCCGCCGACAACTCTGATCCGGAAACCACATCCATTCCGGTTCCGGCCACCAGGAGAGCTTTTTGATTGCCCGCGTCAGAGGGAAACAATTCACCCAGCGGCACAGGGCCCTGGGCCATGGCAGGCATGCAGAGCAAGGCGAGGCAGCCCAACAGAATTGCGCTCAGTTTCAAGATCGATGGGCGATGATTGAACAGACCTACTCCTCGCTCACAAAATCATATTTCTCGATCGCCACCGCAACGCCTTGTTCCGGAATCGTTTTTTCCACGCGCAGCACCTTGCCGGTGCAGCGGACGCGAATGGGATCTCCCAGCGTGATCTCGGATGGCAGGGTCATGACGAACTCGATCGGCGCATCGGTCTTGGTCTCCGCATCCAGATACATGAAGACGCCGCGTGAACTGACGTCGCGGGTGTGGCCGCCAAGCTCTTGTCTGCCGTTATCCAGGAATTTTACGGAGATCGGCAGGTCGAGCGAGAACCGCCGGGTGGACCGTTTTTCCGGTTGCGGTTGCGCCATGGCCAGCCTCCAATGCGGGTTTCCGTCGGCCTTGATTCTAGCCTAAGTAGGCTGAATTTCGATGCGATATTCTCGCGGAAAAAGCCACAATTTACAGTGGATTTACACCGAATTTGGACGCTACATCGACAGGAAGTTCTTAAGCAAAAGGCGGCCTGATTCCGTAAGCACGCTTTCCGGGTGGAATTGCACGCCTTCAATCGGGAATTGGCGGTGGCGCAGCCCCATGATCACCCGCGTGCCATCGGCTTCATGCGTCTCTGCGCTGATCTCCAGCTCTTTGGGAAGGTGTTCTTCGGCCACGATCAGCGAATGATAGCGCGTGGCCGTCATCGGCTGGGGAGCGTTGGCGAAGAGGGTTTTGCCGTCATGCATGATCTGGCTTACCTTGCCGTGCATCAACTGGCGGGCGCGGACCACGTTGCCGCCGAAAACAGCTCCAATTGCCTGATGGCCCAGGCAAACGCCGAGAATCGGCCGCTTGCCGGCAAAGAACTTGATGAGATCCATGCTGATGCCGGCCTTTTGCGGAGTGCATGGACCGGGCGATATCAAGATGTGGTCGGGACGCAGATCTTCAACCTGCTGGGGCGTGACCTGATCGTTGCGGCGCACTTCAACCTTCTGCCCCAGTTCGCCCAGATACTGGACCAGGTTGTAGGTAAACGAGTCGTAGTTGTCGAGAACAAAGACCACGCTTGCACCAGTGCAACCAGTTTACCTGATGAAGGCCGCGATTTTCCTCACCGCAGGTCCCGTGTTAGCCTTTTCCGATGCTGCATATCACCAACGGAGATTCCGTCGTTGGTACCTTCCGGAAAGTCAAGTTCCCGGGCGTCTATCTTCCCTGGCGTGACGTCCTGCATGACGGCCCGGTCCCACAGACCGCAACCCTGGGCGAACTCTCGGATATTCGCGCGCAGGCATTGGCCGATTTTGGCCTGGGCGGTCTCGAGGACATGCGCACCGGGTTCGCCGCGCGTGACCGGGTCCTGGAGGATTTTCACCGGCATGAAGAGATCGTTTTGTGGTTTGAACACGATCTCTATGACCAGTTGCAACTGCTGCAGATACTCGACTGGTTCTCCCAGCAGGACCTGGGCAAGGTTAAGCTATCGCTGATT
>DASTPO010000008.1:0-3307 GCA_035762225.1 Candidatus Angelobacter sp. | reverse complement strand
CGGTGGTTCTGCCGGGATGGCTGCTGGAAGAGACGCCGGCAGAGGAATTGAAATACATCGTGCTACATGAGCTGGCGCATCTGCGGCGTCGTGACGACTGGACTAATCTGGCGCAGCAGGTGGTGAAAGCATTCCTGTTTTTTGTTCCCAGCGTGTGGTGGATTGAACGCAAACTGGCCCTGGAGCGGGAGATGGCGTGCGATGACGCGGTGCTGGCGCATTCCGGCACGCCGCGCGGTTATGCCGAGAGCCTGGCGCACGTGGCGCAACGAAGCTTTGTACGCCGGCAGATAGCGCTGGCCCAGGCGGCGGTGAGCCGCATGCGGCAGCTCACGCTGCGCATGGCGAAGATACTGGATCCGCAGCGGCCGCAATCCGGGAAGCTGTGGAAGCCGGCGGTGCCTGTGGTGGTGGTGGCGGCGGGGTTGTGTGCGTTTTCGGCGTCGCAAGGGCCGGCTTTGATCGGGTTTGCCGATGAAGCGCCGTCCAGCGTTGCGACGGCCGCTGCCCACTGGCCAGAGGCGGGGAAGGTTGTGACCGCGAGTTTCGCGAAGAAACCTTCGGTGAGTGAGCCGACGGTGCGCGCGTGGAATGCTGCGCTGAAGACCAGCGAGACGCGGGCGCGGGTGGTCCGCAGCAAGCATGTTCTGCGCAAGAAGCATGAGGAAGGCAGCGTTCCAAGGTTGAGCATCGCAACGCTGGCCAATCCTGATCAGCGGCCGAAGACAATTGCCGAATTGCAGCCGCCGCAGATGCCACAGTCGCCGGAATATGTGACGGTGCGCGAAGAATTTGTGATGGTGGTAACACAGCGACCGGGGTCGGCAGTGCCGGAAAGCTGGCAAATGCACTTTGTGCAGTTTGTGGTGGGACCGGCGAAGCGTCCTGAGAAACAAGTTCCCAGAAAAATCTAAAAAATAGCCGGAGCGCACCGGCGGTTGGATGTTTGCGCGCGGCAAAAACTAAATAACTAGTTGTAAGGATGGAAAGATTATTTACGCAATCAAGACGGAAATGGAGAAGAGCAACAAATGAAAAACCTGATCGAGCAATTCAAACCTTTTCTAAAACGGAGAACACTGGCGGCAATGTTGACGCTGACGTTGGCCGCGTCTTTTGGAAGCTACGAGATACTGAAACCCGAGGCGGCAAACGCAGCCAGCGTCGCGCCTGCGGCGGCGGCGATGGACGACAACAGCGTCAGCGCGATCACCGCGCTGGACCGCGCCATGGAATCGCTGGCAGCGCATGTCACTCCCGCGGTGGTGAACGTGACGGTGGCATCGCGGGTGAAACAGCAACAGCTCTCCGGCCGGGAGCAGGAAGAGATGCAGCAGTTCTTTGGGCCGTTCGGCTTTGGACCACAAGGCCCGATGGGACGCCAGAGCCCGCGCGTGGAGCATGGCCTGGGCAGCGGCATTATCATCTCGCCTGACGGATACATCGTCACGAACAACCATGTTATTGATTCTGCAAGCGATATAAGGGTGACCCTAAACGATCGCCGCGTGCTGCCGGCGAAGTTGATTGGCGCCGATCCACTGACCGACCTGGCGGTGATCAAGATCAACGGCAGCGGTTTTCCCAGCCTGCCCTGGGGGGACTCCACGGCCCTGAAGCCGGGACAGACCGTTCTGGCCTTCGGCAATCCATTTAATTTCCGCTTCACCGTGACCCGCGGCATTGTCAGCGCGTTGAACCGTCCTAACCCGTACTCTGACGACGCGCGCAAGCCCGGCGAGTTCATCCAGACCGACGCCGCCATCAACCCCGGCAACTCCGGCGGACCGCTGGTGAACGCGCATGGTGAAGTCGTGGGCATCAACACGTTCCTGATTTCGCCTTCAGGAAGCTTCGCCGGAATGGGCTTTGCCATTCCCACACAGATCGCGCGGCCGGTGATCGACACGCTGCTCAAGGACGGCAAGATCGAGCATGCGCGCATGGGCGTGGGAATCAACGACGTCACTCCGGAAAACGCAACCTTCTTCCACCTGAGCAACGCCAGCGGCGCGTTGATCAGCCAGGTGGAATCCGACTCACCGGCGGGCAAAGCGGGCCTCAAGGTTGGCGACGTCATCACCGAGCTCAACGGCAAGAAGATGGAGAACGCCGGCGAGCTCCAGGCGGCCATCAGCGGACATCATCCCGGCGACAAAGTCACTCTGGGCATCTTCCGCGACGGCAAATCGCTCAACGTTCCGCTCACGCTGGAGGGCCTGAACAAGACCAGCCAGGAAGCCAGTGCTGGTTCGGGTGAATCGCACGGCAAGGCGCGCTGGGGTGTTGGCCTGCAAAACCTCACGCCGGACCTGCGCGACCAGCTACAGCTTCCCACCGAGGTAAAGGGTGTTGTGGTGGCCAACGTGGTACCGGGCAGCCCCGCTGATAATGCGGGTATTTCGCGCGGCGACGTGATTCTTGAAGTCAACCGCAAGCCGGTCCAGAACGCTGACGACGTCAAGCGCGAGCTCGGCGCGGTGGCCAAAGACGGAGACGCCATGCTCCTGGTCTGGGCCAACGGCGGCAGCACGTTCCGCGTGTTGCACGCAGCTGAGCCCGGGTCCGACCAATCGGGCAACTAGTTTTTCCCTCCCTGGCTCAAGGCGCACTCCGTCAAAAGGGTGCGCCTCTTTTTTTGTTTTTTGCGATTGACGGCGGCCAAATTCGCAGCAACGGCCTTTCACTCCTCCGGCTCATCTGGTTTCTTCTTTGGGATGGAATCGTCCTCCTGCTCCTGCTCATGCCGGCCGGCCGGATATTTTCCGCTTTTCTCCAGCACTTCTTTCAGAGACAGCACCTCCAGCGGACACTCCGGCCAGTTGTGCTCCCAGCACACAATCAGGTCGCAGTCTTCCAGCCGGTGCAGGTGGAGCAGAAAGTTGCGGCTTTCGAATTCAAATTCAATCCGGGCCCGCTGGCAGCGGTCGCGGCCCACCCGCCGCGTGGCTTCGCAGTCCGGGCACTCCGTCTGCAGCCGGTTCACGGCGTATCCCAGGTCCACCGCCATGGCCCCGAACAGAAGGACCACGCCCTGTTCGTTGGTCGGTGCGTAGGTCATGGCCGGATGTCCCAAAGGCGTTCCGTAAAGCGGTTGGTTCACCAACATTCTCGATCTCGCTGGCGTTACCGACGTCGTCCCAAAGGGAATTCCTGCCCGCCGCCGTCTCTCCCCGTGCGCGGCAATGATGTCCATTACATCCTTCCATTCCGCATCCAGCCCATGCTTCCGGGCATACTCCAGCAGGCACAGCGGCACGCTGTTCCAGGTCTTGAACCGGCTCATCAGCGGACGCGAGCTGAACTT
>DASTPO010000007.1:0-3496 GCA_035762225.1 Candidatus Angelobacter sp. | reverse complement strand
AAAATCGCTGGGGCGAGAGGGAGCGTGAGGCTTCCGCTCACCAGACTTTCAGCATCAACCGGTTCAAGGGAGAAGGGTTTTGTTCCGCGTTACTTAGCCTTGGCTAAAAGCAGAGTTGCGGGATGGCTCGACCAAAGATTTTATGTTTGCCTTGTGAGCCTGGTGGGGTGAAGTGCGCGGCAATTCAACCGCACGCCGACCGCGGCAACTAATTGTTCCCGGCGCTTGCAACTGGGCCGTAATCAGGGACGTCTTATGATTCATGGCCCTTATCCGCGCATATGAGGAACACGAAGTCACGCCGGAGATCCGCCGGATGTATGCAGGCATCCGCACGGCGTTTGACCTGCCGTTTGTTCCCACTGTGCTGAAGCTCTCCGCCGGGGTGCCACTTTACCTGAAAGCAGTATGGAAAGATCTGGAGAGCGTGGTGTGCTCGCGGGAGTTTGATTCGGCGGCGCGCGCGTTCCAGGAAATTGCCCATTCGGCGGCGGTCAGCGGAGGCTGGACCTTCTCCGACCAGCCGGGCACTTTGGCTGCCGACAAGTTTTCCAACGCCGATATCCGCGTGATCGGCGGACTGGTTGGCCTTTTCACGCGCGCCACAGCGCAAATGGGAATGTTTTCCCGGTTGATGCAGCGCGGTTACGCGGGCGGCCAGAAGGGCCGGGTGACGGGGTTGAAACAGGTTTCAGCGCTGGCGCAGCTGGTGCGCGTGCATATCCCGAACGAGCGCGAAGCGGGGCTGCGCTGCTGGCTGATTTACTCCGATATCAAGAAGACCACAGGCGCAAAGAGCGTGCCCAGTCTCTATCGCGCCCTCTCACCGTTTCCCAGCTACCTGGCGTCAGCGTGGCTGGACAGCAAACGATTGCTCTCCGATCCGTCATTCATCGCCGCGTATGAAGAATTGAACCGGCGGTCGCGCGCGCTGCTGACCGGCCTGCCGGTAAAGGACCACCGGCGGATGGTGAAGGAGATCGACGCGGCCCAATGGCACGAGATCGAAGAGACCGTTGACGGTTTTGCCCGCCTGCTGCCGCAGTTTGTGCTGCTGACCTCGGTATGGCAAAGATCATTTCCGAGCGCGGCAAGAATGATCGGGGCGGCGTAAGGAAGCGGGCAGAGCAGAACCTATCCAATGCCACAAATCTGGTTTTGAATTCGGGCGGCTGATTGCTGAGCGCCGGCAGCTATCCCGGCGGCCAATGCATTTTTCGTCCACCCAGCAGATGCAAATGCAGATGGAAGACTGTCTGGCCTGCGTCGGGACCAACGTTATAGACCGTGCGAAAACCCTGTCCCAGCTTGCGCTCGCCGGCAATTTTGGCGGCAACAATCTGGCAGTAACCAACCAGCTCCGCGTCGGCTTCGCTCGCCTGGTCAATCCCCACAATATGTCTTTTTGGAATGATCAGAACATGTGTAGGCGCCTGCTGATTGATGTCTTCAAAGGCAAAGGCTTTGTCGTCTTCGTAAACCTTCCGGGCGGGAATTTTTCCGGCGATGATCTTGCAGAAGAGGCAGTCGGTCATGAGAGAAATGTTACCAAACCATTGGCGGCAACGTTCGGGAGCAAATGCCTGGTTATCAGCCACTCGCTCATGGCGAGTTGTCTAATCCAGGCGCACCAGAAACACTCCCGCATCGGTATGCGTTTCCCGCATCACCTCCTGGGCGCGCGCCTTGTTGTCTTCGGCCACGCGGACGCGTATCCAGTCACCGCCCACGGGGCTGCTGAACTGGAGGACTTTGGCGGTGCGATACTTGCGCGCCAGCTTTTCTTTGAGCTGCGTGGCATCGCGCGAGTCGGCAAAAGCGCCGATCTGCACGCACCAGCGACCGCCTTCCTTGATGGGCGCCGGCGTTTCCAGTACCTCAATCCGCACCAGGGCGGTGCCGCGCTGATAGACGCTGAGCTGGCGCGCGGCGGCGCGGGAGAGATCGATCACGCGATCGCCGACAAACGGGCCGCGATCGGTAATCCGCAGCAGCACGGAAGCGCCCGTCTTCAAGTCAGTAACGCGGGCAATGGTATTGAGCGGCAGCGTACGATGGGCCGCGGTCATGGCGTTCATGTCGTACGGCAGGCCATTGGCGCCGTTACGCTTTTGAAATCCCGGGCCATACCAGCTGGCAAAGCCAACTTCGGTGTAGAGCACACGGGCGTTGCGGGGCACGTGGATCTCACCACCAACGCTGGGCGCCGGCTTGACTGACGGGACTGGCGTGGGTGTGGGAGTCGGCAGCCGCGACGGCGGCGTGGCCGAGGGTGGAGCGTTGGACGGGGGCGCGGGCATTACCGGAGGAGGCTCACGATGGGCGCATCCTGCCAGCAAGAGCAAAAAGCAAATCAGCCCAGCTATTTGGAGCGATTTTTGTCCATGTACTCGGCCAGCTTGGAAAGCTGTTCCGCGGCCGCGCGAATGGCTTTGCTGGAGTGGTTGCGGATGGCCGGAACAACTTCGCTGTTCAGGTAGTTGATGACTCGCTCCTTCTCGCGTTCCAGCTTCTGCGCGGTCTCGCCGAATTCGGCGTCCAGCTTGCGCCCGATGCGTTCGAACGGCGCCTTGGCTTTGGTATCGTTTTGTGCAGTCATGTTGTTCTCTCACCATCAGTTACCGAAACGGTGGCTGCCCGTGAAATTAAAGTACCCGCAAACAGCCACGCAACCTCAGTACCTTAGATGATACCTGCTGGAAGCCGCATTAGGGGATTTTCGGCCACTGCCCGGATGGCAGCGGTCCCGAGGTCGATTCGATGGTTCAGCGGAGGCCTGGCGTGTGGTGCCAGAACAATCCGATCAAGAGGAGAACTTGGCGCCAAAAACGACCCGGGTCTCCGGCCAGTTGCTGAGGATGCGGCGGACCACGCGGGCCACGCGCGTACTCGATTGCAACATGGGCGTTTCAGACTGCTGAAAGGTGATTTGCACGCGATCGTCGACTTCCAGCATTTCGTTGGAGGTAAACAACAATCCGGTTTCGCTCATATTGATGGCTTCACCGGCTTGCCAGCCATGCTCGCCTTCACGGCGATAACGAATGGGAATTCGCAGTTCGTGGCGCGCACTGCGTCCCGCAGACTCCGCGGGACGAGATTCTGCTACTTCGGTGGGAGCGGTCTTATTCATCTTTACTCCGCCTGACGTCTTGCTCAAGAAAACCCGACTTTCATTCTGAGGATTTTACCAGGCACCTACCGAGGGGAGTCGTAGGCCAGTGGGGATGATTTTCTGACGAGAATGCTGGGCTGTCAAGTATGGACAGGCGAGGTTAATCTTTTTAATTTATTTTTTAGGTTGAAACGTTTTGCCGGGTTGGGTCACGCGCGCCCTGATGGCTTCCAGATGCCTTTGCATCATTATGAGTGCATGGTAGTTAGGGATGATCAATAACTATCCAGAGCTACAGCTTTGCCAAGGGTCACCCGGTTTCTAAACTTATCTTTACATGCTGGGGCCAAAGTATCTGCTGCCCGGCGACGGAAAGGAGGC
>DASTPO010000006.1:0-7248 GCA_035762225.1 Candidatus Angelobacter sp. | reverse complement strand
ACACCGGATGATCGGGCAGATATGCCAAGGCGGCTTGCAGGTATCGTGCGGCGGCAGGGTAGTTGTTGCGCTTCTCCTCGAAATTGGCCGCAATGGAATTGGCGGCGGCAGACTGCAGCGGGCCGCTTTCGCTCTCAATCGCTTTCACCGCCGCGGTATCGACCGCGCCGTCGTGGATAATCCGCGTGACCAGGTCTCCCGGCACGGTCATTTCTTCATGAGTGGGTGGCTCAATCGTGGCCGAGGAGGGCGATGACGGGGCGCTCGTCAAAGGCGCACCGCCTTTTTCTATGCGGACCACGATCGATTTCGGGATCGTCATGGTGTTGTCGCCGATCGTATATTCCACCCGTCCGTTGCGCTCCTGGGCGGAATCGGCGCGGATGCGGTCACCGTTCTTGAGCACGATAGTGTCTGCTCCCGCCGTAGCCGCGAGCATGATGACGGCACAAAATGTAATAATCGATTTCACGTCAAAAAAGTCTAAGCGATTATGGCATGTCTATGACGCGCGTCTACAGCCACAAAGTGACCAAGGTACTAATGCTTTTCGTTGTTCTTGCAGGCGTGGCCTCCGCCCAGGCCGTGGCTCCGCCTTCCACGGCCGTGGAACTCTACCGCGAGTTGCTGACTCCAGCCCTTGATCCAAAGGACGTCTACCAGATTCGCGATGTTTCCATACTTCGTGAAGACCTGCACATTTCCATCAGTGATGGCACCATGGCCCTGATGCGCGCGGTGAACGGGCATGTTACCGGCGCTGTGTTTGAAGGCATGGGAGAGGTCCTGATGGTGCCGCCGAACCGCGCTGAGCGCACTTCACTGGCTCTGTTTACCGGTTCCGCGGTCCTGGAACAGCATTTTCAGTCAGCCTATTTCCGTTTCTTTGACGATTCAGTGGTGAAAGAGCTGCGGGCCGGCTTTCGCGCTCCTGCTGACGATGCCAGCGAATTCATCGCCCGCTGGCAGGAGCCGTTGCGGGTGCTCTCCCGCGGCGACGCTCTTCCCATTCTGCAGGGAATGACCAGCGCGCCAGACAACGAATCGCATTTCCTGCACGCCCGTCTCGGAGGAACGCTCCTGGGCATTTTTGACATCTTTTTTGATACCAACGCCGCTGAGCAGATGTATGTCGCCCAGGCCAGCGTGGTAAACGATATGGCTTACTACGACACCTGGACCTCGTTTCCCATGCGCTCCGTCCGCGAGGCTGCCGGTGAAGAGGATCCCGCTACCCGCGCTCGTCTTGAAATGGCTGACTATGTTTTGCGGGTGAAGGTCCAGCCGCCAACCGAGCTCAGCGCGGAGGCCGAGTTCACTTTATTACCCCGGCAATCAGGCCAGCGCACCGTTATCCTCGAATTGTCGCGCTATCTGAAGCTGGAGGAAGTCCGCATGAACGGCGCGCCGGTGGAGTTTATCCAGAATGAAGCCATCAGCGGCAGTGATCTTTCCCGCCGTGGCGACGATCTCATCGGCGTGGTCTTGCCCGAGCCTCTGGTAAAAGACCATCCGGTAAAACTTTCGTTCCGCTATTCCGGTGCCGTAATGTACGGCGCCGGCGGTGAGTTGATCTACGTCGGCGCCCGCGGTACCTGGTATCCCAATCTCGGTCCGGTCTTCAGCGCCTTCGATCTGACGTTTGAATATCCCAGCGACTGGTCGGTGGTTGCTACCGGGCGGCTGATCTCCTCGAGCGTGGCCAATGGCAAGCGTACCAGCCGCTTCCTTACTGACAGGCCCATTTCCCGCGCTGGCTTTAACCTGGGCAAATTCGCGGCAGCCACCTCCACCTCCGGACAGGTTGCCATACATGCCTACGGCGCCAGAAATGTGGAGCAGGCGCTCGCCGGAGTTGAAGCGCGAGCCGGCAGAAAACCTGATCCGGCCAAACAGTCGCAGCAGATTGCGGACCGCGCTGCAACCACGGTGGGCTTCCTTTCCACCGAACTTGATCCTTTTCCCTACACCAACCTTGAAATCACCCAGCTTCCCGGCCTGCTGAGCCAATCCTGGCCAGGGTTGATCTATCTCTCCAGCACCGCTTTCCTCTCGCCTGATGATCGTCGCGCACTGGGCATCAATTCTCCGTATCTCGAGCTTCTGCTGAGCCGGCTCATGCTCTCGCATGAAACCGCCCACCAGTGGTGGGGTGACGCCGTGGATTGGGTCAGTTATCGCGACGAGTGGATCGTCGAAGCGCTGGCCAACTACTGCGCGCTCATCATGCTGGAGAAGCAAAATCCGGGTGACATGAAAACCGCGCTCGATTACTATCGCGGCGAGCTGCTGCGTGAAACCAAAAATGGCATCATCGCCGATTCCGGCCCGGTCACGCTTGGGCGGCGCCTTACCTCGTCACGCTTTCCGGATGCCTATGATCGCGTCCTTTACGGCCGCGGCACCTGGCTGATTCATATGCTTTGCACCATGATGAAAGAGGCAGGGGCCGAAGAATCGGATGCGCTCTTCTTTTCCGCACTCAAAGACCTGCTGGCGCGCGCGCCCAATCACAAGATTTCCACGCTTGACCTGCAGCGCGCTTTTGAAAAGATCATGCCGCCCGCGCTCAACTATGAAGGCCGCAAATCACTGGAGTGGTTCTTTGATAGCTGGGTCAACGGCAACTCCATCCCGCAGTTCTCGCTGCAGGGCGTTCGCATGGTTCCGGCAGGCTCAAAGGTAAAAATCAACGGTATCATCGTCGAGGACCACGCCGCCAAGGATATGGTCACAGCGGTTCCTCTATATGTGGTGGACCGGCAGGGAACCTCGCGCTTTCTCGCCTTCGTCTTTGCCGACGATGCTAAAACCACGTTTACCCTGACCGCGCCCGCGGGAACCAAACAGATTCTGCTTGATCCTGAGGAAACGCTGCTGCGCCGCTGAGCCCAGACCCTTGCCCTTTGCCCCTCTGCTGTGTAAGCATTCTTCGCTGCTCTTCTGGAGGCCCATGCGCAGATCCATCGTGCCATCTCTGCTTGTAATAGTTCTTTCAACGTTTGCCGCCGCTCAATCCACGCCCGCTTCTGCGCAGAAGTACAAGTTGCCGGCGACACCCAAGACGGTCGCCTGGGGATATTATGACGCGGCTGCTGCGCCGGTGCTGCGCATCCACTCTGGCGATACCGTTGAGTTCGACACGCTCATCACCAACAGCCCTGCCGGCCTGGAGAAGGCAGGCGTGCCGGCAGACCAGGTGCAGCAGAGCCTGCGTGATATCTACAAGGAAGTGACCAACAAAGGCCCCGGCGGCCATATCCTGAATGGCCCTGTCTATGTGGAAGAGGCCGAGCCCGGAGACACGCTGGAAGTGCGTATCCAGAAGATCGATCTGGCCATTCCTTATGCTTATAACGCCTTTGGCCCTACGCGCGGTTTTCTTCCCGAGGATTTTCCTTATCGCAAGATGAAGATCATTCCGCTGGATAAAGAACGCATGATAGCCCGGTTCGCGCCGGGCATTGAAATTCCTCTGCACCCATTTTTTGGCAGTATGGGAGTCGCCCCGCCTGAAGCTTATGGCCGCGTCGATAGCGCGCCGCCGGGCCTGCATGCCGGCAACATGGACAACAAGGAACTCGTTGCCGGCACAACCTTGTTTCTGCCTGTCCACGCGCGTGGAGCGCTGTTTGAGATTGGCGACGGACATGCCGGCCAGGGCAATGGCGAAGTTGATATCACCGCGCTGGAAACATCGTTGGTTGGAACATTACAGTTCATCGTGCACAAAGGGACCAACCAGAAATATCCGCGCGCTGAGACGCCTACGCACTACATCAGCATGGGTTTTCACCAGGAACTCTATGAAGCCACGCGCATTGCCGTACGCGAAATGGTGGACTTCATGGTGAGCGAAAAGCACTTGAGCCGCGACGATGCCTACATGCTGACCTCGGTCGCAGCCGATGTAGATATTACTGAGCTGGTTGACGGTAATAAAGGCGTGCACGTGATGATGCCCAAAGCTATCTTTGTCAAATGACCCCAACCTCGGTGTAATCAGGTTTGCCAAGGGGAGGCTACCTTCGTAACCCCTGCTATGCCTATAGCTTGGCCCCGATCAGGGGTATGATCTGCCATCGCTTTTTCACTACATCTGTTAGGAGCAGGCAATGGCAAATACTACCGTCGGTCCGAATCCGAAGAAAGAAACGGTATATAGCGGACCGTCACCTTCTGCTGGTGGCACCGTCTATAACGGTCCTGGGTTGAGTTCCAGTTATGGTGGACCCGCCTCCGGAGGCACCGTCTATGGCGGCCCGGGCTCTGCAGGAACAACTTACAATCCCGGGCGGGCGCCATCATCACGCCCGGCGGTATCGACGCGCCGGCCGGCCGCGACCCGTGGCGCCGGTATCTTTTTCGCCATCGCGGTCTTCTCCGCCATCAACACGGTTTTGATCATGGCAGGTTCTCCGCTCGTACTGGGCAACGGCGTTACCACCAGCAAGATTGCCGGACCGGGCATCATGAACGTGATCGTGCTGCTGAATATCGTGGTCGTCGGAATTTTCGTCCTGCTGGGGATCGCTGCCCGCGCAGGCAGCAAACCAGCGTTCGTTATCGGGATGGTAATTTACGGCGCCGACACCGCGTTGTTGCTTATGTCGCATCCGGAAATGCACATTGGCGGCATCGTGATCCATGCCGTCTTCATCATTAGTCTCTTCAAGGCATTCAACCAGCTTGGCGACTAAGCGTCCGGACAGCTCAGCATCATGAGCAGGCCGCAAACCATGCGGCCTGCTTTTTTGTAATAATGTCTTGCAGCGGGCCTCAACGCTTCCAGAGGATGCACCCATGCGCTTGCTAGTCCGGTGGCTGATCAACGCGGTTGCGCTGTTGATCGTCGCCTATTTTGTTCCCGGTTTTGAGCTGCACGGGCTGGTCTCCGCATTGCTTGCCGCCCTTGTCTTCGGCTTGGTGAACTCGACCCTCGGTCTGCTCCTGCGGATCATCACCTTCCCCCTGACCCTGCTTACCTTTGGGCTATTTCTTGTCGTGATTAATGCGGTCATGCTGAAGATGACCGCGGCGGTCACGCCCGATTTTCGCGTCACCACCTGGACCGCAGCCCTGACCGGCGCAATTCTCCTTACCATCATTACCTGGTTTCTGCACTGGCTCATCCGTGACGATCGCAAACTGGAGCGCAGAAGGTAGGTCAGTACGAACGCTCGTCGGTCACGTTGCACGAAGCGCATCCACGATTGTCTGCGCTTCGTTCTCTTGCAACAGCCGGATGCCGGCGATACCAGCCGCCCCTGCCTCCAGACATTGTTTTGCATTCTGCAACGTAACGCCTCCCAGCGCGAAAACCGGCATTTGAGACGCTGCATGCCTGCGCCCGCAGATTTGGCGGAGTTGCCGCAGCCCGCTGGGATTTTCGTTACCGTCTTTTTCGAACACCGGCGCAAACACTGCAAGGTCGGCGCCGTGTGCCTCCGCGTAAGCCATCTCTTCTTCCGCATGCGCAGAGACGCCGATGATTGGCTTTGCCACGCCAGCCCGGGAAAAGATCGCGCGAGCCTCGCTGGCGAGAAGGTCTTGCGCGGGCAGGTGAATGCCGTGCGCTCCTGCGGCCAGCGCCACGTCGATCCTTGAATTAATCAGCAGGCGCGTCTTGGAATTGCGCAGCGCGGCCATCGCCTGATAGGCCAGATCTTCCAGGGCCCGGGCATGCAGGTCTTTTTCCCGCAGCTGGATGTAATCCACCCCGGCTGCGGCACATTCGCCAATCTTGGCTAACAAACGGCGTTCTTGTTCTTTGGCATCGCCGCGGAACTGACGGCGGTCAGTGATGTAATACAGCAGTGCTGGCATCCGCCAGCATTGTATTACCTGCCCGGCCGGGGCAGAGGCAACTTGCGCCGTCAAAAAAACCTCTCTTATAGGTGTCTCTGACCCTGCAGATCGTGTGGCTGTTCGTCCTGGCGATCCCCATTGCCTCCATCGCCTGGACCATCACGCATGAGGAGATTTTTCGCGAGCCACGCGAATTCTGCGCCCGCCAGAGTGACAGCAACCATCGCTTCCTCAGCCGCAAGTTCTACTACATTTTTACCTGCGAGTATTGTTTCAGCCACTATGTCACCGCTTTTTTCCTGCTGCTCACGCGCTATAAGTTGCTGTATGAAGACTGGCGCGGCTACCTCATTGCCGGCTTCGCGCTGGTCTGGATTGCCAACCAGTACATGAGCATCTACGCCCACCTGCGTCTCGATATCCGCAGGGACCGCATTGAAATCAAGCACGTTGAGAAACAGGTGGAGAAAGTAGAAAAGCAGGTGGAGAAATTGGAAGAGCGAAAAGCAGCTTAGTCGGGTTCAAATCCCCGCACAAGCGTCTTATGGCAAAGTCTTGGCGATCTCCGGCCCTTCTTCCGGCACCGGGCGGGCCATCTGAGCCTGTAGATGGTACTTCGTCAGTCCGTCTTTCAGCACTTCAAAAGCTTCTTCCGGCGTATCGACCATGGTAAAGCTGTTTACGTCCTCCGGCGAGATAGTGCCCGCATCAGCCAGAGCATCCAGGTTCAGCACGCGCGACCAGTATTCCTTGCCATAAACGATGACCAGGATTTTCTTGGCCAGCTTGTGCGTCTGCGCCAGCGTAAGGATTTCAAAGAACTCATCCAGCGTACCGAAGCCGCCGGGAAAAACCACCAGCGCCTTGGCCAGGTAAGCGAACCAGTATTTGCGCATGAAGAAGTAGTGAAACTCAAAGTTGAGCTCCGGCGTAATGTACTGGTTGGGATATTGCTCAAAGGGCAGGCGGATGTTCAGGCCAATGGTCTTGCCGCCGGCCTCGCGTGCGCCCCGGTTCGCGGCTTCCATAATGCCGGGACCGCCGCCCGAGGTCACAACAAACCGATGCCGTTTCCCCGGCAAACCCAGTGTCCATTCGGTGAGCATGTGAGCGAGCTTGCGCGCTTCTTCATAGTAGCGGGCCATCTGCACGCCGGCGTGGGCGCGCTTCAGGGCGCCTTGCAGCGCGTCCCCGTCCTGGCCCCCGGGTTGCTCCTGTGGCGTGGCGGGTTTGGCCGAGCCGGGTTTCTCGAGGATGGTCAGAGCGTTCTGCGCGTCAGGCAGGCTGGCAAAGCGTGCCGAGCCGAAAAACACCACCGTGTCTTGAATCTTCTCCCGCCGGAAGCGTGAGAGTGGCTCTGCGTATTCCGAAAGAATGCGCACAATGCGCCCATCCGGGCTGCCCAGAAAATCCTGGTTCAGGTAAGCCAGCGGGGCGGGC
>DASTPO010000005.1:0-3653 GCA_035762225.1 Candidatus Angelobacter sp. | reverse complement strand
GCTTCACAGCCACTGTCTGCCAGCGATCCGGCGGCTTTCAGCACCGGCGCGGGCAACCAGCCTGGACCGTGGGGCGTAAGCACCGATGGCGGACCCATGCTGAATGCCAGCTTCGGCCGGCTGTCAGCGGCGCCCAAGTTCGGCACGCGTGAAGTTTGGACGCTGCAGAACGGCGGCGGCGGATGGGATCACCCGATCCACATCCACTTTGAAGAAGGCCAGATCCTGGCCCGCAACGGTAGCGCTGCTAACGTTCCGGCGTGGGAGAAGGGCCGCAAGGACGTGTATCGCCTGCGTCCGGGTGGAAGCGTGACCTTGACCATGCAGTTCCGCGATTGGGGCGGGATGTTCATGGAGCACTGCCACAACACGGTGCACGAGGATAACGCCATGCTCGTTCGCTGGGAGATCGACGACGGAGGCTCGCCGTTCCTCAAGCCGTTGCCGACGCCGGTCAACACTCCTCAGGGTTGCACGTTTGTGGCGCCCGACGACATAGCCCCAACCGCGTTCTAACTCGGCTGGGTTCAACAGAACTACTCAGGTGGGCGGCCCGCAGCGCAAGATGCGGGCCGCCAGGCCTGATTCAACTTCCGGACCGGATCACAGATTGTTTTGGGACAGGCAAGGAGCAGAAACATGCGACGGAAAAGCCAGGCGGGCTTCGCAGCCGTTACCGCCATTCTTCTTAGCGCAATTTTATTTGTCACGCTCGGCTCATCCCCGGCCGCCGCGGACAACTCCCGCTGGGGAGCGAATTATTTTCCCAATGTAATCCTTACTACTCAGGACGGCGTTAAAGTCCATTTCTATGACGATGTGCTGAAGGGCAAGATCGTGGTCATCGACCTGATCTATACCAGTTGCGTGGACGCATGCCCGCTGGAAACCGCGCGTCTGGCGCAAGTGCAAAAAATGCTGGGCGACCGCGTGGGGCGGGACATTTTCTTTTACTCCATCAGCATCGATCCCAAGCACGATACGCCCAAGGTGCTCAAGGAATACGCCCAGAAATACCACATCGGTCCGGGCTGGACCTTTCTGACAGGAAAAAAGGAAGACATCGACCTGATCAGCAAAAAACTGGGCCTGTATAGCGAGCCGGACCCGAACGATCGTGACGGCCACACGCCCAGCGTGCTGATCGGCAATGAAGCAACGGGGCAGTGGATACGCAACGGAGCCACTGACAACGCGCGTTTTCTTTCCAACATGATTGGAACATGGCTGGACAGCTGGCAGAACGCGGCGAAATCAAATGAGCCGAAAGCCAGCTATGCCCAGGCCGCGCCGGTCGACCTCAGCGACAAGGGCCGTTACATCTTTACCACGCATTGCGCCGCATGCCACACCATCGGCCATGGCGACAAAATCGGCCCAGACCTGCTAGGCGTGACCAATGTTCGCGACCACGATTGGCTGGAGCACTTCATCGCCACTCCGGACAAATTGATCGCCGGCAAAGATCCCATCGCTGTTGCGCTGTACCAGAAATACAACAAGGTCAACATGCCGAACCTGCGTCTTGCCGACCAGGACCTGCATAACCTGATTGATTTTCTGGGCCGGCAGAGCGCGGCTCCGGAAAAGGAAAAAGCTGAAGCGCCAAAAAGCTCGGCGGCAAAGACCCAGCCCGGGCAGTCGCTTCCGTAAGACGGCACGCAACCGCTGAAGCACCTGGGCCGTGGGAGTGCAAGTTCATCAGTTGGCTGCGCTCGACCGATTTTTTCGGCTGAGGGCCGCGTAAGCGAAAGTCCCTCTCCCAGTCGGGTGCTTACAGCAGGCGGCTATGGAGCTGCCTGCTGCGCTTAGCCAGCGCTACTTGCCTTGCGCCGGCAATACATTCCTGATCGCCAGCAACTCTTCCAAAACTGATTGCAATTGGCCCAAAGGCAGCGCGTTTGCGCCGTCAGACTTTGCTTCGGCAGGATTGTCATGCACTTCCATGAACACGCCATCCACGCCCGCGGCCACAGCGGCGCGTGAGAGCAGGGGAATAAATTCCGGCTGGCCCCCCGATACCGCCTTGCCGCCCGCTCCCGACGACGGCAGCTGCACGGAGTGCGTGGCGTCAAACACCACCGGCGCAAACTGGCGCATGATGGCCAGCGAGCGCATGTCCACCACCAGGTTGTTATAGCCGAACGAACTGCCTCGCTCGGTGAGCACGATATTGTTGTTGCCGGACTCGCGTACTTTTTCCACGGCATGCCGCATGTCCCACGGCGATACGAACTGGCCTTTCTTGATGTTGATGGCCTTGGCGTGTTTGGCCGCCGCTACCAGCAGATCAGTCTGGCGGCAGAGGAACGCCGGGATCTGCACCACGTCCACCACGTCCGCCACGGCAGGCATGTCTTTGGCTTCATGGACGTCCGTCAGCACCGGGACGGCAGTTTCCTTCTTTACTCTTTCCAGGATGCGCAGGCCTTCCTCAAGCCCGGGCCCGCGAAAGCTCTGCAATGACGTGCGGTTGGCCTTGTCATACGACGCCTTGAACACGTAAGGAACATGCACCTTGCGCGCGATCGCGCTGATGGCCTCGGCCATCTTGAGCGCGTGCGCTTCGCTTTCAATAACGCACGGGCCGGCGATTAGAAAGAGGCCGGAGCCGATCGACAGGCCGTTCAAGGCAAAGGAGGATCTTGATTCCATACGTGAGCGAGATTAGTAATTGAGTAATCGGCTAATCCGGTAATTGAACAACCAAAGTACCTAAAATCTCGGTACTGTACAGCACGATTTACCCGATTACCAGATTACCCGATTTTCAGTCTCTTCAGCGTCTTACAATTCTCTCCGGCCGTAAGAACATCTCCACGTCCTCTGTAGTTTTCGCTTCGCGGCGCTTTTGGCCATTTTCATAGCTCGCTTTCACAAAGCTCGAGAACAACGGATGCGGCTCCAGGGGCTTGGACTTGAATTCCGGATGGAACTGGCAGCCCAGAAAATAAGGATGATCGGGGATTTCCACGATCTCAACATATGTTCCATCCGGCGTGGCGCCGGTGATGCGCAGTCCGCCGCCGGTCAACACGGCTTCATACTCGCGGTTGAACTCATAGCGATGGCGATGGCGCTCGCTGATCTCGGTTGAGCCGTAAGCTTTCGCGGCCTGGCTGTCGGGTTCCAGCCTGCACGTCCACGCGCCCAGGCGCATCGTGCCGCCCAGTTCATCGATGCCCGTCAGTTCGCGCAGCTTGTAAATGATGCGGTGGGGCGTTGCGGGATCAAACTCACTGGAGTTCGCGTCTTCCAGTCCGCAAACGTTGCGCGCATACTCGATGCAGGCCGTCTGCATGCCCAGGCAGATGCCGAAGTACGGCACCTTCTTTTCCCGCGCGTAACGGATGCCGTTCAGCATGCCTTCAATTCCGCGCTTGCCGAAGCCGCCGGGCACCAGAATGCCGTCAAAGCCCTCCAGTTGCATTTCGTAGTCGCGATTGCCCTCTTTGCTCTCCAGTCCTTCGGCCTCAACCCAGGTCAGGTTCAGCTTCAGATTGTGCGCTACTGCGCCGTGGATCAGGGCCTCCTTCAGCGACTTGTAGGAGTCCTCATATTCAACATACTTGCCGACAATCCCGATATGTACCTCATCTTTGGGGTTATAGACGCGGTGCATCAGCTCTTCCCAGCGCGCAAGATCGGGCTGT
>DASTPO010000004.1:0-4896 GCA_035762225.1 Candidatus Angelobacter sp. | reverse complement strand
ATTCCCATTTCACGGGAATATCCTGACCGGCCGATCGTCGGCGTGGGCGCTGTGATTGTGGATCAGAAGCGCGTTCTGCTCATCAAGCGCGGCTGCCCGCCTTTGCTGGGCGAGTGGTCATTGCCCGGAGGCATGGTGGAGCTGGGAGAGTCCCTCCGCAGCGCCGCCGAACGCGAAGCGCGGGAGGAAACTGGACTGACCGTTGTCGCCGGCCAGGTCCTGGAAGTTCTGGACCGGATCGTTCCGGATCGCGATGGCGCGGCAAAATACCATTACGTTTTGATCGATTTTCTGTGCGCCGTCTATGGCGGACAACTGCTTGCCGGCGGCGATGCCGCCGATGTGCGCTGGGCAAGAGAAGATGAGCTGAAGCAATTTCAGCTTGAGAAGCCCGCAATGGAAGTGATCAGGAAAGCTTTTCTTGCCGCGAACCAGCGCAAATGATTACGAAACAATTCTTTTAGAGCTTTTACCATCGCGTTAGCTGCAATGCGTGAGTTAATCGCGTTTCCCGGCTTCTGCGCCCGCGGAGAAAAATTCCTCTCAGCCTTTCCACCGGTACGCATCGTTCTGCTCCAGGCCGATAAACTGCATGACCCGGCAGGCAAACTGGTGCGCCATCTCGTCAAAGCTCTTCGGCTGGTTGTAAAACGTGGGGATCAGCGGATAGATCGTGGCGCCGGCCTCCGCAGCCCACTCCATGTTACGGATGTGCACCCGGTTCAGCGGCGTTTCGCGCGTACACAACACCAGCGGACGCTTCTCTTTCAAGCAGACATCAGCCGCGCGGTCGATCAGATTCCCGGCGAGTCCGTGCGCAACTCTGGCCAGAGTTCCCATGCTGCATGGGATCACCACCATTGCATCAGTGGGATACGAACCGCTGGCCACGTTTCCTCCGATATCGTCATTGTTGAGCTGCTGGATTTTTTTTGCTTTCACCCCGAGCAGCTGCTGGATGAGATTGGCGCGTCCCTTGATGCCCAGTTCTTCGGCAAAAACGCGCAAGGCGTTGTCGGAAGCAATGAAGTTTACGGTTTTTACGCGTTCATCGCGTTCCGCGGACAACAGCAGAGCGCGCGTGAACATCGCTCCGCTCGCTCCCGTGGCGGCGACCGTGAGTACATGGGCTGACGGATGTAACAGATTCGGCATCTAAAGGTGTAAGTTCTGCTTTACAGGTTACGCCAAAGTACAAGTGTAACTGAGAAAAGGGAGGCGCCTGCGCTGAGTTCAAGCCAGGTTTCTTCATGGCCAGCGGTTTTTCAATCCGGGCCCGGCGTCGGACAGCGGCACAGCAGCTTGCCCTGTTGCAGGTGAAACGCGAGATCAGCGCCACTGATCCGCACGGCCGCCTGAAGTATGTGCGCGACTACAGCGAAGCCTTCCGGGACTACCGCCGCGCTTTAACTCCGGCTGAACTCAAGCAAAGATACGCTAATGCCGACGTGCTCCTGGTGGGCGACTATCACGCCCTCGCCGCTTCGCAGGAATTTGCCGCGTCTTTAGTATCTCAACTCGCGCAAGGCGGCCAACCGCTGGTCCTGGCGCTGGAAATGGTCTTCTCCCGCGACCAGTTCGTCCTCGATGAGTGGCTGCGCGGCGAGATCGGCGAAGACGAACTGCGTGCGGGCATTCGCTATGATGACGAGTGGGGCTATGACTGGGAGCCTTTTGCCAACCTTCTGCGCCAGGCGCGCAAGCACGGCTGTGAGATTTACGGAATCGATTTAAAGCCTCGCGGCAATATGCGCAAAATCGCGGCGCGTGATCGCCATGCAGCGGCGCAGATCGCCCAGATCCGCCGCGCTCATCCCGGTGCTCGCGTCATCACCTTTTTCGGCGAGGCCCACCTGGCGCCCAACCATCTGCCGCTGTGGCTGCGCGCGCTGCGTCCTCAGGACCACATCTTGACCGTCCTCCAGAACGTTGATGAAATTTACTGGAAGGCCGCCGGGGAATTGACGGATAGCGTCAACAGCGTGCAGGTATCGGAAGATGTGTTGTGCGTCTTCAACTCCACGCCGCTCGAGAAATACGAGAGTTACCGCATTTACATCGGCAAATGGCGGACCGCTCCCAGCCAGCCCGATCTCGCGCCCACGTTTTATAACCTGGTGGATACTTTTATGCGCTCCATGGGCCTGGAGCAGTATTCGCCCGCGGCCGGCAGCCACGCCAGCGCATTGGTGGAAGATTATCCCGAGGTGCACGCGCGCGCCAGCATGCAGGAATTTGAGAAGCTCCTTGCGCGCAAGGACGTGCCCGCCACGGAGCGCCGGCCCGTACTGGATAAGCTGCGCCAGCAGGGCTGTGTTTATTCGTCCAGGCACAATCTGCTGCTCGTCCGGCGTTTTCATATCACCAACGCGGCCGAGGAAGCGGTGCGGTTTGTGCAGAGTGAATGCCGCAGCGCCGCGTGTTGCAACGGCCCCTGGGCCGGCAGCTCACACCAGGACCAGTTTTACTTTGACGTTCTGGACCGCGCCTTCATTACCTTCGGCGCGCGGATCCTGCTGCCCCACTATCCCATTCTCCGCGCTGATGACTTCCGCGTTTCTGGCCGGCCTCAGGATGCAGTCCGCCCCGGGACACCGTTCACCAATCGCGAACACAAAGAGATGGCCGAATTCCTGATGATGCACAAGGAGTCAGAGGGCCGGGCGCGTCTACGGGCGGAATTGCCCCGAGTGATTGCCACAGGAATCGCTTCCTCCGGCAGGAAACGCGAGTTTCTTGTCCGCCACCTTGGCGCCATGCTGGGCGCGGAGATGCATGAGGCTTACCTCGGCGGCCTGCTCAACAAGAGCTACCTGCGCTCGCTCTTCTTCCGCAAAGCGCATCTGCCCGGTGTGGCGAAGAAGACTTATTTCGAACTGGCCCGACGCGTCAATCCCGCACAGGGCAAGCTGTTCAACTAATCCCATATTCACCGTTGAGCCGTGAAGGCGCCGAGAATTTCAGGTCGAGCGAACCCGCGTGATCTGGTGGTCAGGAGATGTGGAAAGCGCGACCATTCTTCTGGTGGTGCGTCCATTCTTTTGAGAGGGATTTTCAATTTTGTCAATTTCGGCGGCTCTCCGCGCCTCTGCGTCTCCGCGGTGATACCGCCCTTTAGTGTTAATCTGAAATCTCCACATGGACGCAACCTCTCTCCGGAAATTGCTGCAGGAAGTACGCAAAGGCACCGTCTCACCCGATGACGCCGTGGGCCGGCTGCGCCATATGCCTTTTGAAGACCTGGGCTTCGCCAAGATCGACCATCATCGGCGCGTCCGGTCGGGTATGCCGGAAGTGATCTTCTCCCAGGGCAAAACTCCAGCTCAGGTCGCGAAAATCTTCAAGCATATGGCGGCGCAGGGCGGAAACGTTCTCGCTACGCGGGCATCGGCGGAGCACTTTCGTGCGGTCAAGAAAATTGTCCGCAAGGCGGAATACCGCGAACTGGCGCGGGCCATCACTCTGCAACAGAACGCGAGCATCGTGGGAAAAGGGACGGTCGTTATTATTTCTGCCGGCACCAGTGATATCCCCGTCGCGGAAGAAGCATTGGTCACTGCTGAACTCATGGGCAATGAGGTGGCGCATTTGTATGATGTCGGCGTAGCCGGGATCCACCGGCTTCTGGCGGGCAGGGAAGTTCTCGATCGCGCCCGGGTCATCATCGTTTGCGCCGGCATGGAAGGCGCTCTGCCCAGCGTGGTGGGCGGATTGGCGAGGGTGCCGGTGATCGCCGTGCCCACCAGTATTGGCTACGGCGCGTCGTTCAACGGCCTGGCAGCGCTCCTGGGTATGTTGAACTCGTGCGCGTCCAATGTGAGCGTTGTGAACATCGACAACGGCTTCGGCGCGGGATATGTGGCTTCGATGATCAACCGGCTCTAGTCAGAGCTGATGTCACTTTGTCACTGTGACAGCGCAAGGCTTTGCTCCCGCGCAACTGCTTCACAGAATTCTTCGCAAAGCAAGAACTAGATTTAACAATACAAAACTTTTTATGGGACAACGTACAAAAAATCGCTTGCGTCTCAATTTGCAGGTGTAAAATTTGCGATGAATGAGGGCCTGCGGACCTTCCGTATGGGATCTTTTTCCCGCCGAGGCACACATGAACATTCACGTCAGCTACAAAGCAGGCAAGACTCCAGACCTGGAACGCGAATTCCAACATCAACTGCAAAAACTTCAGCGCCGTCTGCGCGTCTTCAAGCCGGACCTGATTGATCTCCATGCCATCGTGGAGCAGGAGAACAGCCGGACCGCCGGCGCTTCTCTGAACCTGCGCCTGCCGTACGGGCAGATGACCGCGCAGAAGTCGGGCGAGAACGCCATGGCGGCCGTGAAGTCCGCGTTCGCCGATCTGCTTTCCCAGGTCACCCGTCACAAAGATGTGTTGCGCGGGCAATGGACGCGCAAGTCCTCGCGCCGCGCCGGCCGTGAACAACTCACGCCAATGCCGGCAGAGCCAGAAGAACTCGCCCGGAATGCTTATGCGGCTGATCCCATTGCCCGACCTCCGAGATTGGATCGGCGCGTGAATGCGGCCAACTCTGATGGCGCGCCTCTCAGCAATATTGAGACGTGGCTCAGCGCCAACCTGCGCAAGCTGGAAGACTTCGTGGACCGCGAGCTGGAGTTTCAAGTGGAAGCCGAGCGCATTCGCCAGGACCAGATCACGCGTGAAGAAGTAATCGATGAGGTGATCGTGAGCGCGCTCTCCCAGGAGGATGGGAAGACACGGTTATTGTCCCTGGATAGCTGGTTCCATCGGCTGGCCTTGCAGGCCATTCTCGGGTTGATTGCCGCCAATGCCGATACCGGCAATGTGTCGCTCGACGCGCCCGCCGGCATACAGAATGTGACCGGCAGCGATGAAAGCGTTTTGCAATATCACCA
>DASTPO010000003.1:0-9673 GCA_035762225.1 Candidatus Angelobacter sp. | reverse complement strand
CGGCGCTGGCGCATCCAAAATGGCTGGTGCAAAGATGGTTTTCGCGCCTGGGTGCGGATGTCACAAGAACCATCTGTGACTATGACCAGCGCGTCCCCGCCACCAGCGTGCGCCTGGGCAGCGTGGCGGATGAGGGCCTGCTGGCAGCCGAGGGCGTACAGCTTGCTTCCGGCGCTTTGCTCGCGAACTCCCGTACCGTTGTCTCCGGCGATGTCGTCCAGACGCAGCTGTTTCGCAGCGGCAGAATCTCCATCCAGGATGAAGGCTCCCAACTCGTCGCCGCGCTCGTCGGCGAGGGGAAACATATCCTTGATTGCTGCGCCGCTCCCGGTGGAAAGACCGCGGCAATGGCCACCCGGCTTCCGGAAGCGGAGATCTTTGCCGCCGAATTGCATCCGCATCGCGCGCGCCTGCTGCGCCGGCTGGTGCGCCAGCAAAACGTTCACGTCATTACCGCCGACGCGCTCGCGCTCCCCTTCGCCGCGCAATTCGACCGTGTCCTTGCCGACGTTCCCTGTTCCGGCACCGGCACGCTGGCCCGCAATCCGGAAATCAAGTGGCGGCTCAGCCCTTCCGATCTCCGCGATCTGCAATCCCGCCAGATAGCCATTCTCAAAGCCGCCATGGGCCACGTCCAAAGCGGAGGCCGCGTGGTTTATTCCACCTGCTCGCTGGAGCCGGAAGAAAACGAAGAGGTGGTCGCAACCTGTATGCGTGACCATCCTGAATTCAAAATTATCCCAGTAAGAGAAGAGCTGATGCGCTTGCAACAGTCGGGTGATCTGGTCTGGAAAGAACCGGAGCAACTGCTAAGTGGTGATTTCCTGCGCACCGTTCCCGGTATTCATCCTTGTGATGGCTTTTTCTCGGCGATCCTGCAACGTCGATAACTGCGATGCTCCTTCGTTCACGTTGAAGTTATTCCTCACTGCTTCACATCAAAGCTGATCGTCGCGCCCGCGGTGATTCTCTGGCCTGCCAAAGGAGACTGGCGCACAATGGTTCCTGGTCCTCCCGCCGGCGCGCCCGGCGCTGTTCCCGCCACCGTCTGCACTTTGCCCAGCGTAAAGCCGGCTTTCTCCAACGAAGCTTTTGCATCGGCAAGCTGCCTGCCCACAAAGTTGGGAGTCGCGAAGATCACGGCATTGTCGGAAGCGGAAAACACCAGGTTGACTTTGGGTGAAGCCACGCCCACCGCGTCAGGCGGGGGATTCTGGGCCACCACGGTATCGGGCGGCGCGCCCGGCAGGTGAATCGTGCTGATGGTGCCCATCTCCAATCCGCGCCGGCTGATGTTGATGCCCGCCGCGTGCTGGCTCTGCCCAATCAGGTTCGGCACGGCGGCGCGCTGCGGTCCCAGGCTCTCCGCCACGCGGATCTTCCAGCCGCGGCGTACGGTCGCATCGGCGGCGGGTGATTGCGAGACGATTCGTCCCTGCGCGATCGTGGAGCTGTAAAACCTGCTCTCCACCGAGAGCACCAGTCCAAACGAATTGGCCGTGCGCTCCGCCTCGATCGGCGTTAGCCCGGTCAGGCGCGGCACCCGCACTTCGCGCCCTTGAATGGCAAACCGCATGGCCAGCAGCGCTGACGAGAGGAAGACCAGGATCAGCACCAGGGTAAAGAAAAAATATTTGACCAGCTTGCGGAACAATTAATGCGCCTCCGCATCCGCGGGCTTGCGCGGCGGCGTGATGGCGGCGCGTTTCACTCCCGGCAGCTTTTTCCCCGCCATCTGCACCGTCAGGAATGACTCGTTCCTGCTCGCGGGGCTGGAGATCACGGCGCGCATGAATTCAATCCAGATGGGCAGCGCGGCGTGTCCGCCGGTTTCGTTCTCGCCAAGATTTTCCTTCTCGTCATAGCCCATCCAGACGCCGCAGGTCACGCTGGGCGAAAAGCCAATGAACCAGGCATCGGTGTAGTCATTGGTGGTGCCGGTTTTGCCGGCCACCGGATGGTTCAGCGCGCGCGCCGCGCCGCCGGTGCCGTGCTTCACCACCTCTTGCAGCAGTGAAACCATGGTGCGCGCCGTGCGCTGGCTGATCACGTCCTTGGCGTCCGGGAAATCCTGTTCCAGAACGTTGCCTTCGTAGTCTGTCACTTTGCGGATGTACCGCGGCTCAATCCTGATTCCGTCGTTGGGAAAAACCATGTAAGCAGCGGTCTGCTCATACAGCGTCAGGTCGGCCGCGCCCAGCGCCGCGGGCAGGAACGGCGGAATGGGTGATGTAATGCCGAAGCGGTGCGCATAATCCGCCACCGCCACCATGCCTACGCGCTGCGCCAGCTTTACCGCGGGAACGTTACGCGACTCCGCAATGGCATGCCGCAGCGTGATATTGCCTTCAAAGCGGCGATCAAAATTTCGTGGCGAATACGGCGTGCCTCCGCTGTTGAATGTGGTCGGCGCATCCAGGATGAGATCATCCGGCTCCGCGCCCTGGTCCACCGCCGCGGTATAAACAAACGGCTTGAAGGAAGACCCCGCCTGGCGCTGCGCCTGGGTAGCTCGGTTGAACTTGGATGCGTCATAATCACGCCCGCCGACCATCGCCTTGATGTCGCCGCTGGCGTCGTCAATGGCCAGCAGCGCGCCCTGTGCGCCGGAGTCCTGCTCCAGTGAAACCCGGGCTGACCCGTCGGGATTCAGCGCGAGGATCTTCACGTAGATAATGTCGCCCAGGCTAAGAATATTTTTCGGCAGCTTGCGGCCGGTCCATGCCAGCTCCGCCGGTCCGAGCGTTGCGCTGTATCGTCCCAGCCTGATCTTGCAGAATTGCAGGCCGATGTCCACCACCACCGCGTGCACGTAATCGCCGGCTGTAAACGGCTGCTGCCAGTCCGGGTGCTGATATTTGCTCACCGACTCTCCGCCCTGAACCACATTCTTCAACCGGCCTTTCCAGCCATGGCGGCGTTCATACGTGGCCAGGCCGTTCAGCACGGCCTGCGTCGCTGTCTTCTGCAAGTCCAGATCGAGCGAGGTGTAAACGCGCAGACCGCCTTCGTGGACCTCGTCCGCGCCATATTTCTTTTCCAGGTAGCGGCGGACCTCTTCCACGAAATACGGCGCCGGTGAAGAGTCTGGCTGGATATTCAGCCGCAGCGGCATGGTCTTCGTCCGCGCCGCCTCTTCCGCCGTGATCTTGCCGTCTTCCAGCAGGTTATTGATTACCAGGTTGCGGCGCTTCAGGGCCCGGTCAGGATAGTTGATGGGTGAGTATGAGACCGGGGCCTTGGGCAGTCCCGCCAGCAGGGCTGCTTCCTCCAGTTTGAGGTCTTTAGCGTGCTTGTTGAAGTAGTACTCTGCGCCCGCTTCAAATCCGTAAACGCCATGTCCCAGAAATATCTGGTTGCAGTACATGGTAAAGATCTGCTGCTTGGTGAAATGCCTTTCAATCTGCAAAGCCAGGATGGCTTCCTGCATCTTGCGGCTGAAATGCCGCTCCGGAGAAAGAAAGAGGTTGCGCGAGAGCTGCATGGTCAGTGTGGAAGCGCCCTGCGCCCGCGAACCCGAGGTTACGTCACGATACGTGGCTCCCATCACGCGCCAGAAATTGATGCCCCAGTGCTTCTCGAAGGTCTTGTCTTCGGTGGAGAGAATGGCGTCGCGCAGCACCTTGGGAAAATCGTCGTAGGCAGCCAGCACCCGGCGTTGCAGCGCAAATGACCCGATCTGGCGTCCCTGATCGTCATAGAGCTGGGTGATGGTGCTGGGACGGTAGCGCTCCAACTCGCTGATCTGCGGCAGGTCAGTCGAGTAAACCATCAGGAGTCCGGCCATGGTCCCGAGAAAAGCTGCGATCAGGACCAGTACGGCAAATACGAACCGGCCCACGCGGGGTTTGCCGGCGGCTTTTACTGCCGGAAGCTCGGATGGCGACGTCATGGGAGGAATGTATGGGCAAGGTCAGCATAGCATGGATAAAGGCCCCCGGCCCATTACAAGAGGGCAATGTGACGATGCAGTTGGCCTTACGGTAAACAATGAAAAAGCGCGCCCGCGGGCGCGCCTTTTTTAGGGGAGGGACAGGAGCACTTAACCCTTTTGTGTTCTGGCCTTCAGTACTTCGATCGCGCGATGAAGCTGTTCATCTTCCTTGGGCGCAACTTTCTGCGGCTCTTCGGTTGAATTGTTGCTGCTGTCGTCGTCATCGCTCACCACAGCCACATCATCATTTGCGGCGGCCAGCACGTTCGGCGTCACGCCGGTATCCTGGATCACCTTGCCGTTCGGAGTGTAGTACTTGGCCACCGAGAGAATCAGGGCGGAGCCATCTGGAACTTCAATCAGCTTCTGCACCGAGCCTTCGCCAAAAGTCTTGTCGCCCACCACATCGCCCCGGTTGTTATCCAGCAGGGCAGAAGCCACAAGCTCGGCCGCTCCGGCCGTGCCGCGATTCACCAGCACTGCCACCGGCAGGTCCGTGATCTTTTTCTGCGCGTCTGCGGTGTAGGTCACTTTGTCATATTTCTGTCCCTGCAATGAGCCGATGGTGCCTTTGCCCAGAAACAGGTTGGCTACCGCTACGCCTTCTTCCTCATCTCCCTGCGAATCATTCCGCAGATCAAGCACCAGCTTCTTGGCGCCCTTCTTTTGCAGCGACTTGATCTTGTCCGCGATCTCCTGCGCTTTTCCCTTGGTCAGGACCTGCGCCTTGACCACGCCGACGTTGTCCGCCAGCATCTGTTCCTGCGCCGCTGGAAGCGCGACCACGTCGCGGACCACGGTGATCTTCTGCGGCTCAATCTTGCGTGTGCGGATAATCGTCAATTCCAGCCGCGAGCCCGGCTCGCCCATCAGGTGGTTCTTGATGCCGGCCAGCGAGAGATCGTGTGTGCTCAGGCCTTCCACGGTTTCAATGATGTCGCCGGAATTCAAGCCGGCTTTATCAGCCGGGCCGCCGGGAATCACAGAAATAATGGCGGCGTAGCCAAAGCGCTTTGAAACCGATGCCCCGATGTTGGCTTTGCCCTCAGTCTTCTTTTGCTTGAAGACCTTGTATTCGGCGGGGGTCAGGTAGCTGGAGTCGGCGTCCAGGGATTCCAGCAATCCGTGCAGCGCACCGTTGGTTACGGCGCTCATGTTCGGCTCTTCCACATACTCGGCGCGAACGCGATACAGCACTTCGCTGTATACCCCGATGTGCTTGAGGGTGACGTCACCGCTGCTGCTGCCCGAAGCATGCACGCTAATGTTGCCGATTAAGGCAAACGCGACGATCAACATGGAACTGGTGAGGATGAGAGCCTGGATCTTTTTGGACATCAGAAGAAACCTATCCCATTTAAAAAAAGACGAGAGACCACCCGCGAAGGTGAGCTAAGGACTTATTATAGCCACTTTTTTGGATGCAATCTGGATTTCTAAAGTAGCAACAAATCTTAAGTCACGGGCTCCGGATGGCCAAAAACCTCGTTCCCGGCCCCTAGCGGCGGGCGCTCAGCATGCCCAGGATTTCCCGCAGGCCCTGGCGCAGCTGCTTCAGTTCCGGCCGGCCTCCGTTGGGTACGGCAAAGGGCAATGGCGACTGCTTGCGCTTAAGCTCCGCGCGCAGCTGCTGGCGGGCGCCGGCAATCGTAAACCCTTGATCGTACAGGAGATTCTTGATTCTGAGGGCGCTCTCAACGTCCACCTTGCGGTACATTCGCTGCCCGGTGCCGCCCTTGGAAGGTTTGAGTTGGGGGAATTCGCTCTCCCAGAAACGGAGAACATAGCTAGGCAAGCCGCAGAGGCGGCTTACCTCGCCAATTCGAAAGTAAAGCTTGTCGGGAATGACGACTTCGCCGGAAACAGGTTTCCGCACAGCACTTTTTGCAGCTTTATGCATATGGGGGTCCACGACGAAGCGGCTAAAGCGGATATTAAGTCCGATAACAGAAGCCCGTCAACTAAATAACGTTTTAACCTTCACCAACCTCTACCGCTGCGGAGGAGGAGTCGGCTGCGGGGGCGTTGCCGTCTTGTCTTCTACCTTGTCGGCGCCCTTCGCGGTTGCGTGAGCCGCTTTGTGGACACCTTTTTTGGTGCCGTGTTTGATCTTCCGCCCGGTCTTCTTTGCTGCCCGTCCGGTAGCGTGCGCTGCGTCCTTGGTGTCCTGTTTGATCCCGCCGTTGTCTTCCTGTGCCAGAGCAAAAGTGGAAAGTCCCAGGCAGAGCAGTGCTGCCAGTAAAAGTCTTGGTTTCATTGTGTCCCTCGCATTCTGGGATTCCCCAACCGCATTGCGAGTTGCCTTTGCCTGCCCGAGTGCGTGTCGCGTGCACGATGCAACTCGCCTGTTGAAATACAACGTCTTATCAATCAGCGGGACGGAGCGCCTGACTGAAACCAACGTTTCTGAATGGAATGTCTCTCATCGCGCCGACCCGGAGGCTTCCCCGGAATCCCCTGGTCGTGGACGCGCCAGCGGTCCCCGAGTCACCCAGGAGGAAACACTTTATGAAAAAGAACTTTGCGTTACTATTGGCGGCTCCGCTCATGTTTTGGATGGGCGGATGTTCGCAGCACCACGTAGCCACCACTGCCAGCGGTAAGACCGTTTATGGCGAACAGGCGCAGATCATCGAGCGCCTCCGCAATGCCGGACAAGATCTGAAACAACTCATGAACGCCCCCGACGCCGCCATCCCGCAGGAAGTCCTGGCTAGCGCAAAATGCGTTGCCGTGGTCCCGGACATGGTGAAGGGCGGATTCGTTATCGGCGGCAATCATGGTCGCGGCGTAGCCACTTGCCGCACTGGCGAGGGCTGGAGCCAGCCGGCGTTTTTTGCCATCACCGGTGGCACATGGGGCGCACAGATCGGACTGGAATCAGTTGACGTCGTAATGGTGTTTCTGGGCGATGCCGGAATGCAGCAGCTTCTGTCTTCGCAATTCAAGCTCGGCGCCGAGGCCGGCGTGGCCGGCGGACCGGTTGGTCGTGAGGCCCAGGCCAGCACCGACTGGAAAATGAAAAACAAGATCCTGGTCTATTCGCGCACCAAGGGGCTGTTCGCGGGCATCGACCTCAGCGGCGCGTCAGTGAAAGCTGACGATGATTCCACCCGTGGCTACTATGAGAAACCAGTCGCGTTCCAGGATGTTCTTACCGGCAAGGGTCCGCACAACAACAATTCCAACCTGTTCCTGACCGATGTACGGGAAGCCTTCCACGAAGCCAAAACCAGGGAAGCCTCTGGCAACTAGAAGCTGTCGAAGACAAAAAAAGCGGCGCACCTTTTCACGGTGCGCCATTTTCTTTTCGCCAGGGCGCGTGGCTGCGGAGCCATCGGGCCAGGGCATGCTCAGCTAGAAAGGCTCTTTCAGTGCGGAGAGCTGCTGGCGATGGCTGCGGCTCAACGTCACCTGTTTTCCGGAGATCAACGTCACCAGGTACTTGCCGCTGAAGGAGCGGCGCAGCTCCTGAATGCGATTGCGGTTGACAATCACCGAACGATGAATACGGACAAAGTCGCGGCTGGGCAGACGCGTGGCAAACGTGCTTAACGTTTCCCTTATCCGGTATTGCTCGCTTCCTGCGTGCACCTGCACGTAGTTTCCGGAAGCTTCAAAAAATTCAACTTCATCAAGGGAGACAAACACAGTGCGTCCGCTCTCCTTGATAGGTAGTCTGCCGCTCGCGATTACGACTTCAGCTGTGCTCATAACTACACCTGGGTTCTTGGTCTTCATGAACTGATGGTTTAGACGGCGCTCGAAATAGATCGTCACCTGTTTTTTTATTGGCGCTAAATGGCGGGATAAAGCGCGCTTTTATTGACGATCAGCGACATTTAAGCCGGATTGACCGGCACAAAAACCACTAAGAATCGTTCCCTTTCAAGGGCATTGCTGACCGAGCGGAAGCAGAGATAAGCAGAGGGTAAGCGGAACCGGTTGCGCGGAACCAGGCTCGACAATGGCTCTTGGTCCCGGCTGGCGCAGCACCATTGCGGGTGGGATTTTGGCGGAAGCTGGGTTAAGCTGTGCCTGTAAATGCAATTCAGCACCATGAAACCGCGGGGCGCGGCCGCGCTGGCGGAACTCGATGGACTGCGCGAGGAATTTCGCGCCCGCATCGCCGCTTCCATCAGGCCGCGGATCTTCACCTCGCGCATCGGTGTGGTGCTTTCCGGCGGCGGCGCGCGCGGCGCTTATGAAGCCGGCGTGCTCATGGCTTTTCAGGACGCCAATGTTCCCACGCACATTATTACCGCGACCTCGGTCGGCAGCATCAACGCAGCGTCGTACGCCGCCCATGCTGAAGGGCTGGTTGGCAAGGCTGAGCCCCTGGTGGACGCGTGGCTGGAACTCACCCCGGCAACGCTCGGGATTGACTGGTCGCGTTATATCTTCCTGCTGGCGGGACTGATTGCCGCCTCCGCGGGCGTGGGCAACTTCCTCTGGCTCTGGATGCAGGACCGCGGCATCTTCCTTCAGACCGATCATCCCAGGTTCACCTGGTTTGCGCTGGCCGTGGCGGGAATCTCCATTCTGTTGTTTGCCGACAAGCTCTCCTATATCGGCTATGTAGGACTGAAGTTCGTGCGTAAGCACGCCTGGGAGCCGGACTGGCGCAAGACCTGGGTATCGTTTGGCGCAAACGTGCTGGTCTGGGGCTTTATTGTCCTGTTTCTGGGCTTTACTTACATCCACCTTCCGCTCGATGGCCGGACCTCATTTCGCATGACGCCGCATGTGCCCATGATCTTCGCGATTCTTATAGCCCTGGCTTTATACCGCCTGTTGCAGGACCCGCTGAGCAAGCTGAGCCATCGCTTCCTGCGCATGCCGCTGCGTACCGGCCTGTTCCCCAATTTTGACCGTATCAAGTTCCTGCGCGCGCGCATTCCTGAAGACAAGCTGCGCAGCTCCCAGATCCGCGTGATCATGACGGCCACTGACATCCAGCGGGGCTCGGCGCGCTTCTTCACCAACGCCGCGGTGGAAGATCTGCTCCACGATCCGGGCGCGCAGGAGGAATTCGTCAGCAGGGAAGTAGAACGGCCGGAGGACCTGGTGCTGGCTGCGGTAGCCTCTTCCGCCTACACCTTTGCCTATGAGGCCGTCACCATGGAGGGCCGCCTGTGGACCGACGGCGGCATCATGACCAATCAGCCCGTCTTGCCGGCGCTACGGCTGGGAGCGGACTCGCTCTTTCTGGTGCTGATTGCCCCGCTTGAAGGTGAAGACCAGACCGGCTTGATCAAGACGTTTCTTGACGTGGGCGTTCATGCGGTCGATATCCTGGTTTCCAAGAACTTCAAGTCAGACATTGCTTTGCTCACCAACGTGAACCACTTGTGCTCCGTCTATGCTGCTGAGCTGGGTGTGAAGCCGGAACAACTGGAACTGGAAATCGGGAAACAGCACTACCGCTATGTGAAGTTCTTCAACATCGCGCCGGAAAAACCGCTTCCCGCGGCAGCCTTGGACTTTGACAGCGAAATCGTCAGCCCCATCATCATCCAGGGTTACCGCGACGCGGGTCCGGTGATCCAGCAATTTCTGGAATACGAAGCCGGTCGTCCCTCCAGCGAGTCGCGCCGCTCCGTGCGGCTGGCCGCAGAGCGGCTGGAAGGCAACTACCGCATCTTCACGCGGCCGTAACGTCCTTCAGCAACGCAAGAGACGCAGAAGAGTCGGTGCGACTGAACAAGTCGTCGGCCCTGCCGCTCACGAAATTGGCAG
>DASTPO010000002.1:0-9391 GCA_035762225.1 Candidatus Angelobacter sp. | reverse complement strand
CCCAAACATGCGGCGAGCCCGCGGCGTCAGGAGCAAGTTGCAGTCTCGGTTCGAGAAAGCTGTTGAGCGGTTTGTCGCGAAGCGACCTAAATAATGTTTGCAAAAATTCATCGAATCCATTTCGTAGGCATCGGCGGCATCGGCATGAGCGGCATCGCTGAAGTCCTGCTGACGCTCGGCTATAAAGTCTCGGGCTCTGACCTGCGTGGTTCCAGTGTTACCGAGCGTCTGGCGGAAAAGGGCGCCATCATCTCGATTGGACACCAGGCGGAAAACATCACCGGCGCCGAGGTAGTGGTGGCGAGTTCGGCCGTCCGTCGCGACAACCCTGAGATCACTGCTGCCCACGCACAGCTTATTCCGGTAATCCAGCGGGCAGAGATGCTGGCGGAACTGATGCGCCTGAAATACGGCATCGCCATTGCCGGCATGCATGGCAAGACCACCACCACCAGCATGGTGGCAGCGGTGCTGGCCGCGGGCGGCCTTGATCCCACCGTGGTGGTCGGCGGCCGCGTGGACGCCATGGGCTCCAACGCCCGCCTGGGCAAATCCCAATACCTGGTAGCTGAAGCCGATGAGAGTGACCGTTCGTTTCTCAAGCTCTCTCCCATTCTTGCCGTGGTGACCAACATCGATCGCGAGCACATGGATTGCTATCGCGATATGGCGGACGTGGAGCAGGCCTTCCTCGATTTCATTGACCGCGTTCCTTTCTATGGCATGGCCGTGCTGTGCCATGACGACGATCGCCTGCGCAACATGCTGCCCCGGCTGGCCCGCCGCGCCACCACCTACGGCGCGCATGAAGACGCCGATTTCCGCGTCCGCGCGGCCGCCACCAGATGCAACAACGGCAAGCACTATTCCCATTTCAGCGTCGACTATCAGGGCAAGTCGCTGGGTGATTTTCACCTGCGGGTGCCGGGAGAGCACAACACGCTCAACGCAACCGCCGCTGTGGCCGTGGGCGTGGGCTTGGACATCCATCCCGACCGCATCCGTGAAGCTCTGGAGAACTTCCGCGGGGTCGATCGCCGTTTCCAGCTGCGCGGCCGCGCCGCCGATGTCAGCGTCATCGACGATTACGGCCACCATCCCACGGAAATTCGCGCTACCCTTTCCGCCGCGCGGCAATGCGGCTTCAAGCGCGTTCATGTGATCTTCCAGCCGCATCGCTTCACCCGCACCCGTGACCTGCTGGACCAGTTCGGCTCGGCCTTCGCCCACGCGGACACCGTCACCGTCCTCGATATCTACGCGGCCAGCGAACCACCCATACCCGGCATTACCGGTGAGCGGCTGGCGCAGCAAATCCAGCTGGCGGGCGGCAAGACTGATACCGCGCGCTATGCCCGATCGTTTGACGAAGCTGCGCGCCATGTCTCTCTCCTGGCCGAACCCGGCGACATGGTGCTCACGCTGGGCGCCGGCAGCGTCTCCCAGCTGGGACCTATGGTGCTGGAAGAGCTGAAGAAGAAGGTGGTGTTGAAGCCCCTGGCTACCGGCTCCTAGCGGTCATCGGCTTTAGTTTTGGCCAAACGGATGCAAGATGCGATCCGCGCCGCTGGCGGATTCGTTTTATATTCGCTACAATGTTTACGGCTCTGGCTTTAGCCTCTGCCGGTATCAGGGCACGGATTTATCCGTGCCGTTACGATTTAATAGAGTCATTGGGCTTTAGCCCCTGCTATGGCAAGACCTGCACGACAAGCCACGCCTGACGCCGTTCGCGGAATAGCGCGCACATTTTTTGTGACTTCAAAGACCATTCAAGGAAGAGCCCTGTTGCAATCGGAAAGGATGGCAACGTTAATGATCAACGTGCTGCGCTCCTACGTGACGGCGGGCAAACTTGTTGTTCATGATTTCGTGGTCATGCCTGATCATATTCATGTGTTGCTTACCCTGGATCAGACGATGAGCGTGGAGAAGGCCGCGCAACTGATCAAGGGCGGGTTCTCCTATCGCGCGAAAAAGGAACTGGGCTATGCTGGCGAGGTCTGGCAGAGAGGTTTTTCCGAGGTCCGGATTCTGGATCGGCAAAGCTTTTTGCGCCACAGGGATTACATCGATCAGAATCCTGTAACGGCAGGCTACGTTGATTCCCCGGAAAAGTTTCCTTATGGCTCCGCCTATTTGAAGCACCAGAAACGCGCAGTGGCTAAAGCCTAAAACAATCAAGCCTCGGCCGGCACGGCTGAAGCCATGCCCTGATACCTGCAGAGGCTAAAGCCCAAATGGCGTGAAGTCCGAAACCTAAACCTAACCTGAAGATCTAGTTTCAGCGTGGTAACCAAACCGAATGAAGTGCTTTCTGTAATCCGTGAGGCAGGTTTGCGTGTGGGCGTCGTTACGTGTTGGCGTCGTTACGTGTTGGCGTCCGACGAACTCGTAAGATGCAGACGCCAGCGCGCCCGAACTGGGATCCAACTTCCAGAAAAAAAACGGCGTCAGCCTAAAATTTCTGTAGAAAAAGGTATGAAACCGGATATATTGGTTCGTGCTGGCGCACAACTCCGTCGACCGCGATGTAATGGCGCGCGACTCTATCGAGTTGACACAACCCGAGGACCTTGTTGCCTCTACGCGAGCAAAGACTCGCGCCCAGGGGCGCACCCAGTCGTCAGCACTCAACCATCCATCGGAGCAGGATGATCGCCCACGCTCGCGGGCCCGTGGCATCCGCAATGAAGACGACTCCGAACTCATCATCAACCGCGACGACCTGGACCTGGACGAACTTGACGGCGAAGAGGCGCAATTTCTGCGCGCCAACAAACGCGTCCCCGTACGGCGCAGCGCCATCCCCAAAAAGACGGCGAGCCAGCTCAAAATTGCCGGCATCGTCGCCGGGGCGCTCATCGTAACCGCCATAGCCTGGCAGGGCGCGCAGGCATACGGAATGCACTCCTGGCGTTTCCGCATCAACTCCAGTGACGCGCTTGAGATCACCGGCGTGCGCAATGCTTCGCTGAAGCAGGTAACCGAGGTTGCCGGCGCCGATATCGGCAAAAACATCTTCTATATCCCGCTGGAAGAACGCCAGAGACAGCTGGAACAGATTCCCTGGGTGGAGTCGGCTTCGGTGATGCGGCTGCTGCCCAACCGGATTTCAGTCACCATCCATGAGCGCACCCCTGTGGCCTTTGCCCAGATTGGCTCGCGCATCAACCTGATTGACGCCAACGGCGTGGTCATGGGCATGCCCGCCGACCGCAAAACCAGATATTCCTTTCCGGTGATTCGCGGTATCAACGAAACCGAGCCGCTCTCCTCCCGCGCAGCGGCCATGAAGATCTACAACCGGCTGGTGCGCGATCTGGGCGCAGAAGGCGCGACGCCGAACTACATCGCGCAGCTGAGCGAGGTTGACCTTTCCGATCCCGAAGACGTGAAGGTCACAGCCAATGATGCCGGCGGGACCCTGGTGGTGCATCTGGGCGCAACCGATTTTCTCGCCCACTACAAGCTTTATCAGGCGCATATCGCCGAATGGCGGCAGCAGTTCCAGAACCTGCAGTCCGTTGACCTGCGCTATGAAGGACAGGTGGTTGTAAACCCCGACAAAGCTCAGGAAGGCGCACCACGAAAGCACGCAGACACCGTGAAGAATCTGGTTGCGTCGGCTTCGGCAAAGCCGGCAGCGAAGCCGGTGAGCCACAAGACTGTGGCGAAAAAGAAAGTTCCACAGAAAACGCCGCAGAAAACGCAGAGAGCGCAGCGGTAGAGACGCTTAAGAAGGGCCATGAATTTATGAGCAGTAATAACAATGGCAACGGCAAACAGGATCGCAAGATGGTCACGGTCCTGGATATCGGCAGCGCCAAGACCGTGGCGTTGATCTGTGAGGCAACGGAAGCGGGGCTCAAGTATCGCGGGCACGGCCTCGCGGAGAGCCGCGGGTCGCGTAAGGGCATCATTGTTGAACTTGATAAAGCTGTCCACAGCATTCATAAAGCGGTTGAGGAAGCGGAGAAGATTGCCGGTTGCCAGGTCGGGAACGCGGTGCTTTCGGTGGCGGGATCGCAGATCAAGGGCGTTACCAGCCGCGGGGGCGTCACGCTGGGAACGCGGCCCAGGGACGTGACCCGGGAAGACATCCGCGCCGCCGTGGAAAAAGCTCGCTCCGTCACCCTGCCCGAAGATCGTGAGGTTCTGCACCTGCTGCCCCAGGAATTCATCCTGGATGACCAGGCTGGAGTGCGCGATCCCGCGGGCATGATGGGTAAACGCCTGGAAGTGAACCTGCACATGGTAACGGCTTCCGCCAGCGCGGCGCAGAATTGCGTCACGGCGGCCAACCGCGCCGGGCTGCATGTGGACAACGTGGTCTATGAGGCGCTGATGTCGGCTGACAGCACGCTGCGCGCCGACGAAAAAGAGCTCGGCGTCTGCCTGGCGGACATCGGCGCGGGATCGACCGACATGATTGTCTATTCCGACGGCATGGTGGCCCATACCGGCGTGGTGCCGGTGGGAGGCGACCACTTTACCAATGACATTGCGGTTGGGCTCCGCACGCCGCTGGTGTCAGCGGAGAAGATCAAGAAGATTTTTGGCCACACTATCAGCAGCAAGGTGGCTGAAGGCAATGAGATTGAAGTGCCGGCGGTGGGTGACCGCCCGTCGCGGCTGATGCCGCAGCGCTTCATGGCGGAGATCCTTGAGCCTCGGGCCCAGGAGCTGTGCGAACTGATGCGTGAACATCTGAAGCAGGCTGGCGTGCTTGACCTGTGCGCGGCCGGCGTGGTGCTCACCGGAGGCGGGTCGCGCATGAACGGCCTGGCAGAGGTCTGCCAGCAGGTGCTCGATCGTCCGATCAGAATGGGAGCGCCTGAGCCTCTTGCGGACATGCCTCCGGAGCTGGCGGAGACCGAGTTTGCCACAGTGGTCGGCCTGGCGATGTATGCGCACAGGACCACGGTGGCCAAAATGAATCCCGAGCAGGGCTTTGGCCATAAGCTGCGCGCACTGCTGGCCAGGCTGGGAGCGTAGACGCCGGTTTCGGCGGTGGATTCATAAGCGATTTTGCGCTTGCGGGTGGAGTTGATCGGCGCAAATGAGTTTGGGTTGGGATGAGAAGGAAGACGGGTGACAGTAAACAGACGGATCAGGAGTGTGATGTATGAGTGACGAACAGAAAAACGGTGAAGTGCGTATCCAATTCAATGAAGACCCTCGCAATAACGCGAAAATAAAGGTGATCGGCGTGGGAGGCGGAGGCGGAAACGCCGTAAACCGGATGATCTGCGCCGGCGTGGAGGGCGTCGAATTTGTCGTCGCCAATACTGATTTGCAGGCGCTTCAGATGTCGCGCGCGCCGGTAAAGATCCAGCTCGGCACCAAGCTCACCAACGGCCTGGGCGCCGGCGCTAACCCGGAAATCGGCCGTCGCGGCGCCCTGGAAGATGCTGACAAGATCATTGAAGCCCTGGAAGGGGCGGACATGGTGTTTGTGACGACAGGCCTGGGCGGCGGCACCGGCACCGGCGCTGCTCCGATCATCGCCTCTCTGGCCAGCGAAATGGGCGCTCTCACCGTCGCGGTGGTCACCAAGCCGTTTGCGTTTGAGGGCCGTCGCCGCATGGCGCAGGCTGAGCGCGGCCTGGCCGAGCTGATTGACTCGATTGACACCACCATCGTCATTCCCAATGAAAAGCTGCTCTCGGTGGCGCAGAACGCCGGCTTCTTTGAGTCGTTCCGCATCGCCGACGACATTCTGCGCCAGGCCGTGCAGGGCATTTCCGACATCATCACCATTCCCGGCATCATCAACCGCGATTTTGCCGACGTAAAAACCATCATGGCCGGCATGGGCTATGCGGTGATGGGCACCGCCGTGGCCAAGGGTGAGCGTCGTGCGACGGACGCTGCCCAGGCCGCCATCTCGTCGCCGCTGCTGGAGGCAGGCGCCATCGACGGCGCGCGCGGCATCCTCATCAACATCACCGGCTCGTCGTCGCTCAAACTGGCTGAGGTCAATGAGGCCTCCACCATTATTCAATCGGCCGCGCATGAAGACGCGAACATCATCTTCGGCGCCGTGCAGGATGAAAAAATGAAGGACGATCTCAAGATCACGGTCATCGCCACGGGCTTCAAGAACGATGTGCCGCAGCGCCGTGAGCATGCGGTCAACGCCGCACAGGCTGCAATTTCCACCGCGCGGACCGCGTCCGCCTACCAGGTCCAGGCCCAGCCGCAGATGCAGCGCGCGGTCAACGGCGGCCCTGTCAATCACGTTGCCACGCACGCCCCGGTGGCTCATGCCGCCGCAGCGCCAACCCGTGTGGCAATGCCGGCGCGCGAAACGCCCAGCATCGCGACCATGACTGAATCCATCAAGGCCGCCGTGGAGCACGACGACCTTGACGTCCCCGCGTTCATTCGCAAACGCGGCGAAATCAACTAAGTGACACAAAAGCCAGTCGCGGCCCTACGTTCCTGTACCGCGGCTGGCTTTTTCATTTCTGATCTGGCTGACGTTTAAGAATCCATCGCTACAGGCCGTTGCCGCTCTTGCGGCTCGCTTATTTCCTCCCCAGCTTCAGTTCTCCAGGTCCACCAGCCGGCAGATGAACCCCCAGCCACCGCCAAGCTCGCTCACCGCCAGCATCAGCTCATTGCTGCCTTTCTTGAGCGGCAGATAGACCGCGTCGTTTTCCGGGTTCACAATGCCCAGGAATCCAGGATCGCGGAAGCCCTGTGCGCTGCGGCCGCGGTACAGGATTTTGCCATTCAGAAAGACGCTGACGTCATCGCTATAGCCGATGTACAGCTTCTTGACCTGCTCGTGGTCTGATTCAATGGTGGTCCGCGCGTAGATCACCTTCATTCCCGGCTGGGGCTCCAGGCGCTTGGAGAAGTCGCCTTGAAACGTCACACGCGGATGCGGCGCCTCACGATAGCGATAGAGCACCACAAACCCTGGCGGCTCCGCCTCCACGCTCTGCCATTGGATCGCGCCGGCGTCGGCCGCGGGCAGCGGACGCTCCAGATTTCTCGCCAGCCCGTCATACGCGGGCGAGATGCCCCACGTGGTCAGCGTGCCGGGAGGCATAGCCGGCACGTGCCGCTCCCAGGCCGCGTCCGGCGTTGTGCGCACCTCGAAATTGGAAATGTAGGTTGCGCCAGTCAAAACGTAGAGCGCCACCTGGCCTTTTTGCAGCCCGCTCTTCAGGTCGTCCATCACCAGCGCAGGCTTGTCCATGTCTTTCACATAAAGTTTCGCCTGCGCACCGGTTACTTCCAGCCGCAGGTGAAACCAAACATCTTTCGGGATATCCACGGCGCCGGTGAACCCCGGCCCGTTGTAGATCTGCCAATTGGCGCCGGTGTTGAGGATCGGGGTGTACTGCATGGCGTCCGGCAGGCCGGATTTGTGCTGGCGCAGGTAGACCCATTCGCCGTTGGCAGCCTGCTTGTCGAGCCGAAACTGTATTCCAAAAAAGCCGCGGGTTGCCGGGGTTGTTACGTCCATGTCAATCACGCCATCGCGCATTTCAAAGTCTTTCAACACTGCCGCGCCGCCGTTCAGGTAAACGCATTTGCGGCCCTGATATTCCTCTACCTTTGCCTGGCCTTCCAGGTCCCAGCGCGGAGAGTCCGGAGGAACCGCCAGTGTCTGCGCCTGCGCCCACGTCGGCGAGAGCGCCAAAAAAGAGGGGGCGACAGCGGCTGTCAGCAACAGCGGAAATAAACTGCGTCTGAGGTGCATGTGAACTCCAGGGATGAGGTGGGTCTTGCGCACACCGGCCGGATTGCCAATAGCTAGTCACGTCGGCCGGTTAAAACTTCAGGTTCTTTACGGAACTCGCCCTAATGGACGCTCCGGCTGGCGCATCGGTTAGCAGGCCGCCACGCCATGCCTGCCGGCGAACCGCTGGTCACAAAATTAAGGCAATTAATCAGTGTTTAATGCGCAACCAAGGGCAGAGTCTTAGGGTTAATAGCAATAGAGAACTTTGCTCCCAGGGCCGCCTGCCGATGCATACGCGCAGCCGGCCACCGATGAATTGAAAAGAATGCAGCCCACTCCGACCAGAGCAGCTGCATCTTTTCTATTGAGAAGAAAGGTACTCCTTCGGTGCTAGGACAAGTTTTGCCTTTCCGCAGAGAGAGGAATTCACTTACTATCGAAAAATAGGTGGAATTACGGCCTGAAATGCGTGGAAAGACTGGCCAATGACCGTAACTCCGTGTGTGACAATGATTTCCCCGATTAGCAGGTTTTTGGTGACCCTCATGATATTTCGGCCCCGGCTCCTCCTTTGCGCGCTGCTTGCCCTCACCTCGTCCACGGCCATGTTCGCCGGCCCGTCCAGCACCAGCACCACCAAATCCAAGCCGGCAGGCAGTGTTACGGAGAATGCCCGGACGCAGAAGCGGATGGCCCGGCTGCGCCACCATCGCGCACGCAAGCATGTAGTGGCCAAGGCCGCCACCAGATCAACCCGCAAGAGCTCCGCGCGGCTCACCAAGGTCTCCACGCGGGTGACCGCCAGTGCGCGCCACCGCCGCCATCGTTATATTGAGCGCTTTACCGGCCACTCGTTTACTGACGACAACACTGACGGCGACGTGGTGGAAGGCGAAGACCCGGTCGTCCGGCAGGCCGCCATAGACGCGCTAGGCAACATGAACGGCACCGTGGTGGCCATCGATCCCACCAGCGGACGCATCCTGGCGATGGTGAACCAGAAGCTGGCGTTGAGTGAAGGCGCGCAGCCCTGCTCCACCATCAAGGTCGCGGTGGCGCTGGCCGGGCTGAATGAAAAGGTAATCACGCGTGAAGAGGAAGTCTCGCTGGGCGGACGCTCGCAGATGAACCTCACCAACGCTCTGGCGCACTCCAACAACGCTTATTTTGAGGCGGTCGGCCGGCGGCTGGGCTTTGCCAAGGTGAGCTATTACGCCCACCAGTTCGGGCTGGGCGAGCTTGCCGGATACAACATTGAAGGCGAGCACCTTGGCACCTTCCCCACGCATGAGCTTGACGCCAAACTTGGCGGCGTAGGCAAGATGTGCTCCTTTGGTGAAAGCATCTCCATGACTCCGCTGCAACTGGGCGCGCTGGTTTCAGCCGTGGCCAACGGCGGGACGCTTTATTACCTCCAGCACCCCACGTCAGTGGACCAGGTCATCAACTATCAGCCCAAGATCAAGCGCCAGCTCGAAATCGGCCCGCTGGTTCCGGAGATCGCTGAAGGCATGACCGGAGCCGTGCAGTACGGCACCGCGCGCAGCCTGCGCCTGAACTTCAGCGAAGAGCAGATCCTGGGCAAGACCGGCACTTGCTCCAAAGACGGCACCCGCTTCGGCTGGTTTGCCTCTTACGCCGATACGCAGTACGGCCACATTGTTACTGTCGTTTTCCTTGAAGGTGGAC
>DASTPO010000001.1:0-3902 GCA_035762225.1 Candidatus Angelobacter sp. | reverse complement strand
TTTCTTCTTTACGCCCTGGCTTACCACCACGGCCAGGTCTCGGCCCACGGCGTTCATCACCGTAACCAGCCGCTGCGCGGGAGAATTGATCAGGAAGAGCAGCTTTGCGTAAATCTCTTCCTTTGCCGGCATCGTTGCCAGTGCCTTGATCTCTTTCAGAGAAATTGCCCGGCCCTCAAGCACGCCGGCCTTGAAGGAATATTCCGGGTTGTCGTCAACGTACTTGCTCAGCGCTTTGGCCAGAGCCACCGGGTCGCCGCTGGTATAGGCAATGGACGTTACGCCCTTCAGGCCTTTCAGCGCGTCGCCCACTTTGGTGCCTTCTGACGCCCGCTTGGCCAGCGTGTTCTTCACCACCTGGTACCTGCCGCCGGCAGACCGGACCGTCTTGCGCAGCTCAAAATCCTTGGCCACGGTGAGCTTGGAGAAGGTGCCCACAATCATGCTGCTGGCCTTTTGCAGGTCCTGGTTGAGCTTTTCGATTTGTTCGGCTTTCTTTGCTTTAGTGACCGCCATTGTCTTCAGATCCTTTTCTTTGCCGGGGACCGTCTGGCCCCGCGCCGCAAAATGCTGATGTCGCAACCATGGGCTGCGCTCAATCGGGTTAAGCCTTGGCCGCTGTCTCCACCGGCGTGGTATCCACGGAAACGCCCGGGCCCATCGAAGACGAAATATATGCCGCCTTGATGTACTTGCCCTTTGCCGCTGCCGGCTTGGCCTTTACCACGCTCGTGATTACCGCCGTGGCGTTCTCCACCAGCTTGTCCGGAGTGAAAGAAATCTTGCCCACCGGAACGTGCACCAGCGCGGTCTTGTCCGTGCGGAACTCCACCTTGCCGGCCTTGATTTCCTTGACCGCGTTCGTAATGTCCATGGTCACAGTGCCGGTTTTCGGATTGGGCATCAGGCCTTTCGGACCGAGCACCTTTCCCAGCTTACCCACCGATCTCATCATGTCGGGCGTGGAGATCACGGCGTCAAAATCCGTCCAGTTCTCTTTCTGGATCTTTTCCACCATCTCCTCGCCTCCAACAATGTCGGCGCCCGCGGCTTCAGCTTCGCGCTGCTTCTCGCCGGTGGCGATAACCAAAACTTTTTTCGACTTGCCCAGACCATGCGGCAGGACCACCGTACCGCGGACCATCTGGTCAGCGTGCTTCGGGTCCACGCCCAGGCGCAGCGTGACTTCCACCGTCTCGTCGAACTTGGCGTACTTCACCTTTTGCAGCAACGGCACCGCGTCACTCAAAAGATACTGGCGCTTTTCCACCGCGGCCCGCGCCTTCGTGATGTTCTTTCCGATTCTCTGGCTCATTTCACTTTTTCCTTATCTCCCACCGCTCCGCCACGCTTCCGGCGGGCCGTGGTACATGCGATTGGCTTGCTAAAACCTGATTACCCTACTACTTCAATTCCCATGCTGCGCGCCGTGCCCTTCACGCTCTTGATCGCCGTTTCCAGCGACGCGGCATTCAGGTCAGGCATCTTCTGCTTGGCGATGTCGGCCACCTGCTTCTCCGTGACCTTACCCACTTTGTCCTTGTTGGGCGCGCCTGAACCTTTGGCGATGCCCGCCGCCCGCTTCAACAGAATGGAGGCCGGAGGCGTCTTGGTGATGAAGGTAAAGGAGCGATCGGTGTATACCGTGATCACCACCGGGATGATCAGCCCCGCCATCTCCTTGTTGGAAGTGCGGGCGTTGAACTGTTTGCAGAACTCCATGATGTTGATCTGCGCCTGGCCCAGCGCGGGACCAACCGGCGGCGCCGGTGTCGCCTTGCCCGCCTCAATCTGCAACTTAACGGATGTCTGTACTTTTTTCGGTGCCATCTGTGATCTACCTGAATCCTTTAATTGATTCTGTGGACCGCAGGCGCCGTCGCCTGCGCTCGAAACTTTAGGCTGCTACTTTCTCCACCTGCCCGAACTCCAGCTCCACCGGCGTCGCGCGGCCAAAGATCGTGACCATCACTTTCAATGTCTCGCGATCTTCGTTCACTTCGTCTACCGTGCCGTTGAAGTTCGCGAACGGCCCATCGGTGATGCGCACAGTCTCGTTCTTCTCGAACTTGACGCGGATCTTGGGCTTGTCCTTGCCCACGTTCACACGATAGATGATCTGGTTGACCTCATCTTCGGTCAGCGGCGTCGGATCGTTGGCCGTCCCTACAAACCCGGTAACGCGCGGCGTGGACTTCACCACATGCCATACGTGGTCGCCTTCGCCGCCGGTCCTGAAACCCGTCAGGTCCATCTGCACCAGCACGTAGCCGGGATAGAACATTCTTTCCACCGTATATTTCTTGCCGTTACGGATTTCCGTAACCGGTTCGGTGGGAATCACTACTTTGCCGATCTTTTCCCCCAGGCCAAAGGCCTGGATGCGCGACTCCAGTGACTCTTTCACCTTGCGCTCAAAACCCGAATAGCTGTGGATGATGTACCACTTCATGTTCGGGTTTGTGTTCTCCGGCGGAGGAGCCTGTTCGCCTTCCGGTGGAACCCCGTTGATGTTCTGCTCTGCCATACTCAAAGTTAAGCTTTCCGGCGCCTCACCGCATGCGGTGCAACACCCAGTTCACTCCGCTGCCAATCGCTTTATCGATAACGAAAAAATAAATGCCAAAAAGAATTACCGTGATGATCACCACCGTGGTCGTGGCCTGCACTTCTTTCCGGCTGGGAAAAGTGACCTTCCGCATCTCATTGCGGACGTCGGTCAGAAAATCCTTGGTGCGCGCAGGGAATCGCGTCAGCTTGTTGCCCTGCTCTTCACGCGCGACGGTTACTGCTTTAGCCATTGGTTCCTGCTTTCTCCTCGTGTTGCCAGCGCTCTTGCTCGCGCTCTTCCCGCGCTCGCTTTCGCGCTTCCCCCAGCCGCCATATCCCGACGGCCGCTGGCCGTCTTTTTTTCAAATCTGGCAGGGGCGGAGGGATTCGAACCCCCAAGTCCGGTTTTGGAGACCGGCAGTTTAGCCGTTGAGCTTACGCCCCTGTCTTTTCAAGGGCTCCGCACTCCACTTCGCTACGCTCAGTGTGCTGCGCCCTCACGCGTTGCTCGCGCTATACGGCGCTCGCTCCGCGTTTCACCCGATCAGCACTTGGCAATCAGCCGTTAGTAATTAGCCTCTGTCTCGATGTCCCATTCGGCATTCCCCAAAGGCCAGAGGTTTGGCTAATTGCCAGTTGCTTATTTCACTTCCTTGTGTCCCGTGTGCTTGCGGCACCGCTTGCAAAACTTTTTGAACTCGAGCCGGCCTGTCGTGGTCTTCTTGTTCTTGGTCGTCGAGTAGTTTCGCTCTTTGCAATCACCGCACTGTAATGTGACTATTTCTCTCATAAACCAACCCTTAGCCATTGGCCCTTCGCTCGATTCTTCCAGAGCGAACACCATGGCCCGAATTTCTGTCTTGTTGGGCTTTCAAATTACCCCAATTACCAAATTGCTGGACCGCAGGCGCCCTCGCCTGCGATCCGTGAACCTACTGAATAATTTCTGAAATGGTGCCTGCTCCCACCGTCCGTCCACCTTCACGGATGGCAAAGCGCAGCCCCTTCTCCATGGCCACCGGCGTAATCAGCTCGATGGTCAGCGATACGTTGTCGCCCGGCATCACCATCTCGGTGCCCGCCGGCAATTCCGCCACGCCCGTAACGTCGGTCGTGCGGAAGTAGAACTGCGGACGGTAGCCCTTGAAGAACGGCGTATGTCGCCCGCCTTCTTCCTTGTTCAGGACGTAGATCTCAGCCTTGAACTTGGTGTGCGGCGTGATCGATCCGCCCTTGGCCAGCACCATCCCGCGCTCCACATCGTCTTTGCCGATACCGCGCAGCAGCAGCCCGGCGTTGTCGCCCGCCATGCCTTCGTCCAGCTGCTTCTTGAACATTTCCACGCCCGTTAC